>CAYQJZ010000026.1:24367-26742 GCA_964417995.1 uncultured Bifidobacterium sp. | reverse complement strand
TGGAGAATACTTATTGTGGAAAACTGATGTGTGAATACGCTCCAGGAACGTTGATAACATCCGGACGCTGATCTACATAAAATGATGCAGGTGGAGATCAATCAGCAGACTATGGAGTTTGTGCGTGCACATCGCCATAGCGATGTGCGAGAGTTAGCATTACACACACGTCGCAATGACGATATTGACGTGCCGTGGGCATTGGACCAAATTGCCGGGTGGCAAACTGCTCGTACAAAACTGCCGCAATGGGCGGCATGTGACGGCATTATCTATCCACCGCATATCTCAATGGAACAATGCTCATCAGAAGCGACGGCACGCTATAAAGCACAACTTGCACAACGATTGATCGCCGCACAGTCTGAAACCGTTGAATCATCACCTACAGCCAGCAGCTCCGATATGAATAGTGCGGATAAAACTGTTGCCGGCAGCGATACACACAACACATTGAACACCGAGCATACAGGTAAAGAACCCGTTGCCACTGACACTTCTACCAGCATTCCACAGGGCAGCATGATTGATTTAACCGGTGGTTTTGGCGTTGATTTCTCGTACATGGCGAAAATATTTGCACAGGCAACGTATGTTGAACGCCAACAACATTTATGCGATATCGCTGCACACAATATGGCACAGTTGGGACTACAACACGTGCGCATTGTTACAGCGGATGCTGAGAAATATCTTGCACAAACTGAACCCGTAGACGTTATTGTTGTAGATCCTGCACGTCGAGACGACCACGGTAGCCGAACCTATGCTATTGCAGACTGCACACCTGACGTGTTGGAATTGCAGGATCTTTTACTAAGCAAAGCGCGATTTGTCATTATCAAACTGTCTCCGATGTTGGATTGGCGTAAAGCTGTTGCCGACTTCGGTGATACCGCACGTGAAGTACATATTGTGTCGGTGGCTAACGAGTGCAAAGAGCTGTTAGTTGTTCTCCACAGTGCACAGAAAACTGACAATTCCTGCCGCCAATACCACGGATTACAACACGTATATTGTGCCAGTATCACCGCTCATGGAGCAGAGATTTTCGATTACAAACCAGCAACAGACAGCAGTAACTCACATACTTATACACTTCACAACGACAACAACCACATTCACCATAGCGAGCATGACCACAATTCATTACAGAGTAAAAACAAACACGGCGCAACAAATAACGACAACTGTGACCCCTGTAATACCAGCACCGTTGCGACCACTCACACTCTAGGCAACACTCAGTCACAGCAATCGTGCGACGCGTATATTACCGACGTACAAACAGGGCAATACTTATACGAACCACATGCGTCGATTATGAAAGCAGGCTGTTTTAACGAACTAGTTCAACGGTATGACGTAATCCCCATAGCAGCAAACAGCCACCTGTTCATATCACCAGAGCGTGTAAATAACTTCCCCGGGAGAGTATTCCGCATAGAAACGGTGTCATCAATGAGCAAAGGGGAATTACGCGCTGCGCTTGCTGGAGTAAGTCATGCGAATATCAGCGTGAGAAATTTTCCGATGAGTGTTGCGCAGTTGCGTAAGAAACTGAAAATTAAAGATGGAGGCAGCGTTTATTTATTCGCCACCACTACAGCTGATGGCCGGCATATCGTGATTCGAACAGTGAAAACAGAAAAGTCGAATTAAGAAGAAAAAGAGAATTAGAAACGCCTAAATATTGTCACCAGCAGCATTGGTGATAAAAACCGGAAGAGTCCGTAAACCGTAAAAGGCATACGAAATATATACGGCTATACGGCATACCTATGCGGGGTATGGTACCGGAATCAAAAGTCCTTCAGATACAACACTGCCCGGCGTTGGCAATATAGCGCAGTGCCGGGCAGTATATCGCTGATAGCATGATGACGTTAAGCAACAATGGCAATAACAGCGGCGCAGAATTAAGCGAATAAGCCTAAGGAATCAGCGCCACCACATTGTCATGATGAAGCCCACCATAATAATGACGAATGCAATCAGCAGATTCCATGCGCCAATATCCGGAATCGGATAGTCAGAAGTCAGGTAGTAAATAACTGCCCAGACAAGTCCAATAATCATCAAAATGCAGAACAGTGGCACAAACCAGCGCGGATTCGACTTGGTGCCCTTAATGGATTCTTCCACGCGCTTGGTGTTTTCAGCCTGGCGCTTCATCATACGCTGCATTTGTGGGGTGAGCGCTGTCTCGTCGGCAGTAGCGTTAAGTACAGCTTCGACCTTATCAATCGGGATGCTGTAATCGTCATCATCCGCGGTATCGTCTGCGGCTTCCTTTTTCTTGTTCTTCTTATTCTTACGACGCTTGAAGAAACCGAACCTTTTCTTTTTCTTCTTTTTGCTGTCGTTGTTTTCGG
>CAYQJZ010000026.1:20820-24267 GCA_964417995.1 uncultured Bifidobacterium sp. | reverse complement strand
TTGCTGTCGTTGTTTTCGGCATCGGTGGAGTCAGCTTCTGCGGAATCCTCCTCTGACTCGTCTTCTGCAGATTCACTTTTCATTGTTTCCACTGTTTCTTCGGTCTCTTCGGTTTCTACCGAGTCAGTGCTGTCGCCGTCATTCTCACTGGCAACATCCGCAGTATCAGTGTCAGTTGCATCAGCGGCGTCAGCATTTTCAGACTGTGCGCCTTCTGCAGTATTTTCTGCGTTTTCGGACTCGCTGGCCTGGGTTTCGCCGTCGACTTCGGCTTGCCAGTCCTTCTGGTCTTCGTCGGTTTCGTGTAGCTTTTCGTCGGCCATCAGTGTAGTCTCCATTCAATAGGCTAAAAGTCATAATAGTGGCTAGAGTCGAAGACGGCTAACCGAGAGCATAAATTGCCTCGTTTAGGAGGATATATGGCAAGACACACTGGCAAGCATGGCGTACGTCGTTCATGGTGCGGTAGTGTCGCAGTTATGCTCGTGGTGGCGTTAACAGGCTACCTGATGTTCACCAATTTTCGGGTTAATCGCACTGCTACCGTGTCGTCGGATGCTGCTGATCTTATTGAGGCACGTACCGAGCGTGTTGCTGAGCTGCAAGAGGAGATTTACGAGCTCAGTTCGGAAATTGACACGTTGAATAAAGTCGTTACCGACAGTGACGATACCGATTCAGACGATTCCAGCTCCAGTACAATGCTGCCCGAAGTATGGGGTGAAGGCGTTATTGTCACGCTTGACGATTCCCCTCTATGGGAGAGCATGGTTGACGATTCAGGCTCGACCTCCAATATCAACGATTACGTTGTGCACCAACAAGATGTTGAGGCTGTGGTGAATGCGTTATGGGCCGGTGGTGCGGAAGCGATGATGATACAAGATCAGCGCGTGCTGTCGAGTTCTGCCGTTATCTGTTCCGGCAACGTACTGATGTTGCAGGGCCGTCAATATTCGCCGCCATACACGATCTCAGCAATTGGTCCAATTGATGAGATGCTAGAGGCGTTGGAAGAATCCACAGCTGTCTCCATTTATATGGAGTATGTCAGCGCTTTCGGTTTAGGTTGGAACGTCGAAACATCCGACGAGCTGCACTTTGAAGAATCAGCAATGTTGTTACAGTCGTTGAGCTATGCATCAGTTCTTAATGACGACGACACAGAAGAGACAACAGACGACACGACGGACGATACAGAAGGCTCAGAGGGTACTGCAGAGGACACCACAACTGAAGAGGACGAGACAGACGAAAAGGTGAATGAGGAATGAAACACGCTGCATCTCACGGTAACCGCGCAAGACGACGCCGTTCAGCGCACGCAGCTACACGCACGCGCGAATACAGCGTAATGCATACAGCGCTAGGCGTAATTGTTGAAGTACTGTTTACCCTGGCTGCAGTGTGTGCACTCTACCTTGTCTGGCAGATGTGGTGGACAGGTGTAGAAGCCGAAGCAGTGCAGGCTGAAGACTTATCCTCTGTTGATTGGGTTGATCCGACTGACAGCGACGAGATACAGATAGCCGAAGCTCAAGAAGGGGACCCGCCTGTTCAGCCAGAAAGTGCGGAAGAAGGCGACCTGATTGCGCAGATTTACATTCCGCGGTTCGGCGACGGATGGGTGCGCAATATTGTCGAAGGTACAACAACGGAACAGCTCAACCAGCATGGTCTGGGCCATTACAGCACGTCACAGATGCCTGGTGAGCTTGGCAATTTTGCTGTAGCCGGTCATCGCAGTGGTTACGGTGAGCCGTTGTCTTATGTAGATACGCTTGAAGAAGGCGACGTCATTATCGTCCGAACAGCGGATTACTGGTATGTGTACACATACACCACATACGAGATTGTGACTCCCGATGAAACAGATGTTATATCTGCTAATCCTGAAGATCCTGGTTCAGAACCAACTAAATACATGATCACGCTAACCACATGCCATCCTAAATACACGTTTGGTGGCGCCAAACAGCGGTGGATTAGCTACGGTGAGCTGGAATATTGGGCATACGTGTCTGATGGTATTCCTGAAGAACTGGCCGATATAGACGAGTCAGGATCTGTGGTGTTTGTCAGTAATGATTCGTCGCTGCTGACGACATTGGGGTCTTCGCTGGTGCCGGTAATTGTTGGAGCGTTGGTTGCTTACCTGGTTATCTTCCTTGCAGCCGCTGTTGTGTGGCGTTGGCCGGTGCTTAAAGAGATTCGCGAAGGCAAACGCGCCAAACCAGAGTTCAGTATCTATGGTGGCTTCCTCAGATACCAACCTGGCGTACTAGCAGTACGAATACTTCTTCTGGTGCTGGTTATCATAGCCGTGGCCGCCATGCTACTCGAGTGGGCTTATCCCTGGCTGGCGGCAAATGTACCAATCCTGCAGGAGCTGTCGAACTACGCAGTTGTTTAGCTATTACTGATTCAACGCGCCGACAGACGACTGTCACGTAAGGGGATCACAGGCTGTAGCGCTGCTGACGCGACATGAGACGTTGGCGGTGTTATGGCCTGTTTTATCGTAGGATTTGTGGTTACCGCCGCGTTTGTTACCGTCGCGAAGCCGCGAATGGCGGCAGAAAGGACCATAATGACCGATTCTGCGCGCATTTTGGTGGTAGATAACTACGACTCATTCGTGTACACGATTGTTGGTTATTTACAGACGCTCGGCGCCACAGTAGAGGTGGTCCGCAATGATGCCATTGATCCAGCTACTCCCGGTTTGCTTGATAACTACGATGGTGTTCTGATTTCCCCCGGTCCAGGTGCTCCCGCTGAATCCGGTGCCAGCGAGGATGTCATTCGTCTTTGCGCAACAACACACACGCCAATGTTTGGTGTGTGCCTCGGTTTACAAGCGCTTGCTGAAGTGTATGGATGCACAGTTGGTCATGCGCCAACAATTATGCACGGCAAAACCAGCCTGGTAGAGCATGTCGACGATGAGATTTTTGACGGTGTAGCCAATCCAATGACCGCCACACGATACCATTCACTTGCTGTTGAACCGAGTTCCGTACCAGACGATCTGGTGGTTACTGCATGGACGCAAGGTGATCGTATTATTCAAGGCATTAAGCATCGTGATTTACCCCTGTATGCAGTACAGTTCCATCCGGAATCGGTGATGACTGAAGATGGATACCGTTTATTGGCAAACTGGTTGGCTGTTTGCGGGCAAGCTAACGCTGTAAAGCGTTCTTGCGGGTTGCAACCCAGAGTGTCAGCTTAAGCAGTTTGTACGACCTATGCGGGCTACGCGGACCGGTAGATGTGGTTACGTTTTGGTAGTAGTGTTCAGTTTTTGCATACTTGGGGGTTTGATTGATGGTGCCGGGGTAGTGTCCGAGGTTTTGCGCATTTTTGGTTTGACTAGTTGGCGGTTCGTGTGTGGGTTTCAATCAGTTGCTTGTCATGGTGCTGTCACATTGGGCATGTCAAGGT
>CAYQJZ010000026.1:11401-20720 GCA_964417995.1 uncultured Bifidobacterium sp. | reverse complement strand
TCGTCATCGTTGTTGTTAGAGTCATTGCTCGAATTGTTACTGGAGCTGGCAGGTGCCGTAGTAGTTACGGTAATAGTTGACCCGGCGTCAACCGACTCACCCATTGATGAAACCCCAGTAACAATGGCGTCATCGTCTGACGAGCCAGTAACACTCACCGTGAACCCAGCCGCTTCCAACTGCTTCTTAACGTAAGAGAGCGTATCGGAATTGAGCGTGAAACTCGGCACGGTTACTTGTTCAGGGCCTGTAGATACCCACACCGACACTGACGAACCTTGCGAGACTGTTTCTCCAGATCCAGGGCTGAGTCGAGTGACATTCCCTTCTGCCACACTGCTGGATGATTCGTAGTACACATTTGTTGTCAGACCATAGCTGTTCAGCGTACTGATAACAGAATCTTCGGATTGGCCAACCAAACCGCTAGGAATTTCGACATTACCAGTGGAAACAATCAGTGTAACCATAGTGCCTTCTTCAACCGTTTCTCCGGCTTCAGGGTTGGTACTGATTACGTAGTTTTCTTGAATCGTGCTGCTGTCCTGGGTCGTTACGCTGGAATTCACCGTTAAACCAGCATCCTCAAGAATCTCACGAGCTTCAGTTTGAGACCTGCCAGACACGTCAGGCACAGATACCGAATCAGGGCCATCGGAGAAGTAGCACACCACTGTGGAACCAACTTCAACAGTCTCTCCACTGTCAGGGTCAGAGTAGGTAAAAGTACCTTCTGCTTCGGTGGATTCGGTGTCTGTAGCGCGTTCAAACACCAGGCCAACATCTTCAAGGGTTTGTTGAATACGTGTTTCAGTCATTGACGAGGTGAGTTCCGGTACCGTTACCGTTTCAGCTTCGGTAGTACGGAAGAAGAACCACCAGACGGCAAAAATGATAGCTGCTACAGCAACCACGCCAATAATTGTGCCGATAATAATGCGATTACGCTTCTTCTTTTTAGCAGCCTCAGCGCGCTGAGCAGCACGTGTTTTTGCATTGCCGTCTTGATCGATCTGCTCAAACTGGCCAGTAACCGGATTGAATGCTTGAGTAGCACCGGCTTCTGTTGGGCTCATGGCCACAGTTGCAGCCTCTTGTTCGGCTTCCTTGCGAGCCTTCATATTGGTCAGATCGGTTAACGGGTTGAACGCGGCAGCCACTGGAACGCCGCCATTCATATATGTGAGAATATCATTTTTGAACGCGGCAGCCGTTGTGTAACGGTTCTGACGATCCTTTGCCATCGCCTTAGCACAAATTGAATCCCACATATTTGGCAGACCGGGAACAACAGCGCTCGGTGGGGTAGCTACTTCAGAAACATGCTGATATGCGATGGCCACAGCAGAGTCGCCGGTAAAAGGCGGGCGTCCGGTTAGCATCTCGTACAACACGCAACCGGCTGAATACAAGTCGGAACGCATATCGACGTTCTCGCCGCGCGCCTGCTCGGGGGAGAGGTATTGCGCAGTCCCAACCACGCCTTGAGATTGGGTCATTGTGGCAGCAGAATCGTCAAGCGCACGGGCGATGCCAAAATCCATCACCTTAACAATGCCCTGCTCGGAAATCATAATGTTACCGGGCTTGATATCGCGGTGAATAACGCCCATACGATGCGAATACTCAAGAGCGTTGAGCACGCCTAACATCACCTGTTCAGCGTCGCGCTGACTCATTGGGCCATTGGCTTTGATAATGTCGCGCAGCGTTTGCCCTTTGATGTACTCCATCACAATGTATGGCAGATGCTCGGTGGCACCGTTATCGCCAACAAACGGCTCCTCACCAGAATCGTAAATATTAACGATATTCTGGTTATTCATCTGCGCTACAGAATGAGCTTCACGGCGGAAACGAGTCAGGAAGATCTGGTCTTTGGCCAGATCAGCGCGCATAATTTTGATCGCCACCGTGCGGCCAAGACGCGTATCGAGACCCACATAAACCTCGGCCATTCCTCCATGACCGATAGGTTGGCCGAGCTGATAACGTCCGTCAGCCAACGATGAAGGCATTCCTGTGCTCATAACTGTTCCCTCCCCTCTGCCGACGTCGAAACAATGATGTTCGCGTCGATCATGGAGCTTTGTGCATAGGTCATAAGCGGGCGTTGCGCCAAGCGTGGCGGATTAACCACATGCGGGCTACTCATCACCCTGCGTGGCATACGGCCACGGGCGTGCACGGTAATTGTTTCAGCTTGTTCGGTCTGCTGGTCAATCAAACGCCGTGCAATACGCGACAGTGTACGCGACACAACAAGCGCATCCTTGGGACGATCCAACGGATCTTTCTGCAGCAGTGACATAACAAATTGCGACAATTGTATATCTACCGAATCTGGCAGCGGCGGCACAGGATTATTCACATGTGCGGCTGCAATATCCACAGGCGTGGCACCAGTGAAAGGACGGTGCCCGCACAAACCTTCATACGCGACAACGCCGAGCGAATAGATATCAGACTGAGGGGTAGCCTGCTGGCCTTGGGCCTGTTCAGGAGAGATGTACTGTGCAGTGCCAACCACCATGCCGTCTTGCGTAATCTGCTCCTGATTAGTGGAGTAAGAAACACCAAAATCAGTGATTTTTACTTCTCCGGTAGACGAGACCATAATATTTGCCGGTTTAACGTCGCGATGAATAACGCCATGTGAATGCGCGACATACAATCCGCGCGCGGTTTGCGCAAGAATCGGCAACAGTTCGATTGGATTCATTGCGCCCGTCTCGTGATACAAGTCAGCCAGTGACTTGTTGGGCACATATTCCATGATGAGGAATCCGATGCCGTCATGCTCGTAGTATTCAAACAACGCAGCAATATTAGGGTGTGCTAGATTTGCTGAATTATGAGCCTCGGCACGTAGACGACGCAGCTTGGCTTCAGAATCACTGGTATCACTGCGCAATGCTTTGATTGCTACTATGCGGCCAAGCTGAATATCGTAGCCTTTCCACACTTCGCCCATACCACCTTGCGCGAGACGGTTGTCGAGACGATACCGTCGGTGAATGAGCTGACCTTCAATAAGTTTCATTCTTCTGACAACGCCTCCTCCATAATGGCCTTCATAATCGGGCCTGCGGCGGATACGCCGTAATCGTTAGCATCGTGCACCAGTACGGAGACGGCGATCTGCGGGTCGTCAGCAGGAGCAAAACCAATCACCCACGCGTCAGTAGATTCGTTGTTCTCACCGATTTCTGCAGTACCGGTTTTAGCAGCGACAGAAACGCCATCAATAGACAGGCTTGGTGCATCGTTGGTGACCACCGATTCCATCATCTCTGTCAACTGTTCTGCCGTATCCTCGCTGAACACGGTTTCCATAGTGGTGGCAGTGGTCTCAGAAATTACGCTTAAATCGCTGGACCGTACACGATCCACAATGGTCGGTTGCATCAAGACACCATCGTTGGCCACAGCCATTGCCACTAGCAGGTTTTGCAACGGCGTGGAAAGCACATCACCTTGGCCGATAGATGCCAACGCCAAACGGTCGTCGGTCATCTCATCAGGGAACTGCGAAGCAACAGCCTCAGTGGGCGTGCCAGTTGCTGACGTGCCGTCAACAAGAATTGACGAACCGTAACCAAACTTTTCGGCCATTTCCTGAATCGTGTCCGCACCAAGCGCCACACCCAGCTGAGCGAACGCCGTATTCGACGAATACGTCAACGCGTCATTAAGTGTGATCTCACCATCGGTACCGTCTGCAACAGACGACACATTAGTCAACTCAGTTTCAGTATTGGGCAACGTGTAACTTGAGCCTGCCGGAATCTCAGTATCCATTGTGTAGTCGCCGGTTTCCAATGCAGCAGCGGCCACAATAACCTTGAACGTTGACCCAGGCGGGTACAGCTGCGAGGTAGCACGATTAAGCATGGGATTCGACTCGTCGGTGGCAAGTTCCGTGTACGCGTCGTTTGCCTCAGTAGAGTCGTGCGTAGCCAAATCGTTTGGATCATAGCTGGGCGTGCTTACCATGGCGAGAATACGACCAGTGCTTGGTTCGCTGACAACGACAGCGCCTTCACTGTCGCCAAGTAGTTCATAGGCAAGTGTTTGAAGATCCGTGTCAATAGATGTTTCGATAGTGGCACCCTGATTCTCACTGCCAGTGAACAGTGATTCAAGCTGCTGCCAGAACAACGAACTTGCCTGGCCACTGAGTTGCTCGTTACGCGAAGCCTCAATACCACGATCTGCCGTGTGCGTGATCGAGAAGTAGCCGGTGACTGCAGCGTATACCTCGCCATCAGTGTAAGAACGCTGATATGAGTATGCATCGTTGGTTTCTTCAGACTGCGCAAGAATCGTACCGTCTGAGGCGAGAATAGCGCCGCGTGCCGCACCAAGAGTGTCATACAGTGAGCGCGTATTACGGGAATCAGCGTTGAGCTCGTTGGCAAACACCGCAGTGAACGCCGTGGATGACAATCCAAGAATTACAAACAGGACGACAACCGCAGTGAAAATCTGCCTCAGTGATTTGTTCACGATGCGCCTCCCGTCACTGTTCGTGGTTGTGCAATGGCTTGTGTTTGAGCTTCCCGTTCCCTCAATTCGCGTTCACGTAGAACCGCTAAGGCCTCGTATTGGAATGTATCGGAGTTGAGCTCCGGTTCAGGTTTGTTAGCCGCGTTAGAGATAACAATCAATATCGCTGCAAGCAGGTAATTGGCTACCAGCGATGAGCCTCCGGCTGCCATATAAGGCATGGTTAAGCCGGTGAGCGGAATAACTAGCGTAATCCCTCCAACAACGGTGAATACTTGGAACGCCATAGTAAACACCAGTCCGCAGGCGAGCAGTTTACCGAATCCGTCTTTGATTTTCATTGCCGTTACCAGGCCGGACGCCACGATAATCAGATACAACACCAGTACAGCCAACAGGCCTGTTAAACCCAGTTCTTCGCCGACTGACGCGTAAATAAAGTCGGAATTAGCTAACGGGGTGAGCGATGGGTTTCCCTGACCGAGACCGGTGCCGAGCAAACCACCCGAAGCAAGGCCGAACAGGCCGGTAACCAGCTGATATGAGCTTCCTGATGCCGCGTTATAGACATCGTCGTCGAACGGATGCAACCAGGCGTTAAGACGCGCATTAGCATGACCAAAAATAGCGAACAGAATAATGGCCCCGATAACGCCAGCAATACCGCCGATCACAATCCAGTTTGTGCGACCGGTTGACACGTAGAGCATCGAGACAAACATTGCAAAGAACATCAAGCCTGTACCCAGATCACGCTGGACAATCAGTACCAGCATCGATACAGCCCAAATAATCGCAATGGGGCCAAGGTCTTTGATACGTGGCAGTTGCAAGCCGAGAACTTTTTTACCGCCAACCGCGAGCTGGTCACGGTGATCAAACAAATACGCGGCAAAGAAAAATGCCAGGAACAGTTTGGCGAATTCGCTGGGCTGAATAGTGCCTAAACCGAACACGTTAATCCAGATTTTTGCGCCGTAATTTTCAACGCCCAACCCGGGAATCATCGGAGAGAGCAACAGCACAAGGCCGATAACCATGCTCACATAAGAGAATCGCCGCAGAATACGGTGATCCTGCAGCGCAACGATAACCGCGCCGCATAACACCAGCGCCAAACACAACCACACCAATTGGCGGAATCCTGTTGACGTGTCATTGGCCTGGTCAATACGAGCAATCATTACCGTGCCAATGGCGGTGAGCATTAACACGCTGGGCAGAATGGACTGGCTGGCGTAAGGCTGGAATTTAATAATCAGTCCCCACAACACCAAGAACAGTACGGCCACCAGAATGAGCATTCCGACGTAATTTGCCGGGAAAGCACTCTCCGTGCGTTCAAACATCTGGAAAAACGCTAAGAAACTGATCGCCATTGACAACAGCAGCAGTGAAACTTGACGCAAACGTACCCGCAGCATCACCCGTCACCGCCTTCTGAAGAATCCGAGCTATCTGAGTTACCCGAACTACTATCTGAGCTGGAGCTGCCAGAACTACTGGAACTGGCAGAATTGCCAGAACTGCTCGACGAAGAACCGGAACTAGACGAATCTTCGCTGCTTTCAAGCAAATCACGCAACTGTTCTTCGATCAGCTCAGCATGATCGCGCGCATCTTCCAAACTGTCGACCACAATGCCTTGTTGTAGTTGCGTCCGCCATGACTGAGGCAAATCAACAATATCAATATTCGTCTCTTCAACCGGATGAGACAGCGCAATGCCAAACAAATCAGTGGGCACACCCTGATAAATGGTGACCACGCCATCGTCGTCACCGAGATAATACTTGCTCTGGCTCCACGCATATGTACCAACAGCCCCAATAGCGGCAATCAACAGTACTGCTATCAACCCAATAATGAAAATAACACGCGCACGGCGACTCTTCTTTGTTGATTCTTTCTTCTTCTGCGCGTGCTCATCCCGAATAGCGCTGGCAACTTCAGGATCATTCGGATTAGCCGACAGGCGGCCGTCCCTCTTTTGAACAACAGGAATCTCACCAGTGTCTGTCTCTTGCAATTCGCCATTATCTTCACGCACCGCAGCTGGCTGCGCGGTGCGCGCAACCTCAGGATCACGAGATTCTTGCGCCAGAGCTGCTGCACGCTGGGCAGGCGAATCCATATTCACATGCAAAACAGGAGCCGACGAGACTGGCTCATGCACAATATCGGCAATCGGCTCAAGATGCGCGCTTGCGGCACCACCAACCAACGGTGTTTGATGCGGCAATTCAAAAGTATCGGCATCCAATGCGAGCGTGGCATCAGCCACAACCGCAGTGACGTTATCCGTACTGCCGGCCTTGAGAGCCATACCCACCAGTTGCTGGGCGCACTCACCCTGATCAGTAACACTGGAAAGTACCTCTTCAAGTGTGGAATCTTCCAGCACACCGCTCAGACCGTCAGAACAAAGCAGCCAACGGTCAGCAGGATGCGCGGCGAACATCGCTATATCTGGATGCGGATCAATATCAAAATCACCCAACACGCGCATAACCACATTACGCTGCGGGTGGTTACGTGCCTCAGCTTCACTAATACGGCCAGTATCAATCAAATGCTGAACGTAACTGTGATCCTGCGTCATACGCGTGAGCTTGCCATCACGTAGCAGATACGCGCGCGAATCACCAATATGAGTTAATACCCACCACCCGTTTACTAACGCCACAGCCGTTACCGTGGTGCCCATACCAGCGAGTTTGCGCTCGCGTTTGGCCTTACCGACAATAGCGTCATGTGCAGCCATTACCGAGGTGTCTAACATGCTGGAAACGGCTTTAACATCGTCATCAGTGTCATCGCGTTCGATATGAGCCAATGAACGGATGGCGATTGTTGACGCTGTATCACCACCAGCATGACCACCCATGCCATCGCAAATAGCTATAAGACGTTCACCCGCAAAAGACGAATCCTGATTGTTGCTGCGCACAGTACCAACATCGGAAACTGTGGTGGAGTAAAGGAATAAGGCTTGTGAAGCATTAGTGCTATCCATGGCCTCACCTCAACTCAAACGTGGTGGCTCCGATACGAACCGGGACCTTAGGTGCAAGGGTCGTGGGCGCGTTAATGCGCTGGTGATTAACCACAGTGCCGTTCGTGGAACCGAGATCCTCAATGGCCCACTGGCCAGAGGAAGGATCCGTATAAACACGAGCATGGTGCGAAGACGCGAACTCGTCGTTCAATACCACCGAATTTGACGCGGAACGACCCAAAGTGATCGAACTGTTGCCCAGAGGCACCGAGGTTCCTGCCAACGGACCGTCGATAATAACCAACAGCGTCGGTTGCTCAGCAGTAGACCTTGAAGGCGCGGACGTTGGGCTTACTGAAGGGGTTGGCGCGCTCGCGGCAGGAGTTGGTGACTCCGACGCTTTGCGGGCGCGACGATCCTTGCGGCGGTGTGCTCGAGACTTGCGCGGAGCAAACGTTTCAACGTCCTTGCGCAGTGAGCGTACCGTAAGCCAAACGAATACCCAAAGCAGGATGAGAAATCCGTACTTGAGTATCGCGAAAGTCAGTTCGGTAAGTGTCATGGTGGGCTTCGTTCAGTACGGGGCTACTCCTGATCCTGTGAGGAAGCCCAATACAGGATGCGGGTGCGGCCGATCGTGATGGTGTTACCGTCAAGCAACGTGGCGGCGGGCACCTGATGCCCCTCCACATACGTGCCGTTCGTGGAACCGAGATCACGCGCAATTACGCCGTTATCCGTGATGTCGATCTCGAGATGCTTGCGGGAAATGCCTGGATCGTCAATAACAATGTCACAGCCGGAGCCACGGCCGATAATAGTTTTCTCTTTAGTTAACAGATACTGGCTGTTGTTGATCTCCAACATCGGGTTGTCTTCGCTCTGATTGTCAGTGGTTACCGGGACGGCGTTGCCCTGCACAGACTCAGACGACAGGTTGAAACTGCCTTTGTTAAGTTCGAGATCTTCTTCAAAGATGACCACGACCGGACCAACAAACGCGTAATGCTGGCTTTTGGCATACTGCGTGAGGTTGTCGGCAAGCTCGTTGGCGAGAGCTTCGGAACCCCACTGTTCAATGCGGTCAAAGTCAGGGGTACTCAGCTTGAAACGATACTCGTTCGGCGCTACGGTACGGTCGCGCCCTACAGGCATGGCCTCAGCGTCGATTTCGCGCTCAAGGGCGCTTGAAAGATCAACCGGCTGCAGGTCCTTGGACCCGATCTTGGCGAAGAGACCGTTAACTTTGTTTTCCAACCCCTTCTCAAAACGGTCGAGGAAGTTTTCGCTTTTCTCTTCGTCTTTCCCGGAACGGTCGAGAACGCTCATAGTGATCCCTTTCTGTTCTTCCCCTATCCTACGCAAGGGTCCGAACTGTGCCTCAAACAGCGGGTAATGCTTGCAAAACATGCGCACTATGCCCTCAATACACGCTTTAACATTGGTTAAACGTTAAATCCATGGTGAATTTCCCGCTGAAGTGTTCTGGCAGGTGATGTGGTGTTGTGCAGCACGCGCGGTAGCGTTGGAAGCTATGAGTGACAAGTCAGCATCGACGGCGATTACCGAATTCCCGCGTAACAAAGCGCGCACACTACGTTTCACCGCTGGAGCGCCAAGATCGGCGCAGGTGATTGGCGATGGTTCACGAGCGTTGTTTTTGCGTTCCGATGGGCCTGACGATCTAGTTACGGCATTGTGGATGAGCGTATGGAATGCAGACGGTTCTGAACATCGCGAAGTATTGCTGGCTGACCCGCGTACGCTGCTTACTGATGCAGATAACGAAGATGTATCTGCTGAAGAAAAGGC
>CAYQJZ010000026.1:8906-11301 GCA_964417995.1 uncultured Bifidobacterium sp. | reverse complement strand
GAGGTGCATGTTATCGCTCTTGGTAAAGACGCGACACACGATGAGGACTGGCCAGTTATTGGTATTGACGAAGACGAATGCACATACCCTGATCAGTCGGTGGGGTTGGCTGAGTTCGTAGCGGGGGAGGAGATGGACCGTTACGAGGGGTTCTGGTGGTCTCCTGATTCGCGTGCACTGCTTGTCCAGTCCACTGACGAGGAACCTGAACCGGTGTGGTATATCAGCGATCCTGCTGACCCTGAGAAACCTGCTGCTGCACATCGGTACGCTCGTGCACTGACAAAGAACGCGATAGTGTCGTTGGCCTACGTAGATTTTGTTGTGCGCGAGGACGAGAATACTGACGCAGAAATAGAGGCAGAAGCAGAAGTAAAAGCAGCGCCCTCTGACACCACTACTGCAAATGACACAGTCACTGTAGAAGGCACAGCTGATACAGCTGATACAACTGATACAGATGGTCTAGCTGCCGGTGATACTACCGGCACCAACACTGAATACAGCGATAACTACACCGGCAACGACAACAACTACGTTGCACCACGCGTGCAAGTATGCAATGTCGCCGATATCGAATGGGACCACGAAGCCTACGAATACCTGGCGGCTGTGAGCTGGAACAAAGGCCACGAACCCCTACTGCTGGTACAAGACCGCTTACAACATCACGATCAAGTTCTGGAAGTACAACTCACTCATGCGGGATTCCACGCCGGTGTTGACACGGAAGCTGCTATCGGCGAGCCGGTTACCACACGAGTGCTGGAAGAACACACCAACCCACAGTGGTTGGATCTTATCCACGGCACACCAGTATTTACCCCAGACGGTCGCCTAGTATGCGCAATAAACGATATGGAGAACGACACCAACCGACTAACCATAGACGGTCACCCATTTACACCCATTGGATGGCAAATCCGCACCGTGCTGGACGTTACTGACGACAACGTACTGGCCGTGGCATCACGCACGCCCGAACTCGCCACAGAAGTACCGAATGAATGGCACTTAGGTGAATACTGCAACAACAAGGATGACGCTACCAAGACTGTTACAGAATGCGATGCGCTCGCTGACCTACATAACGCATGCAGTGCCGACGTGGTAATCATTCGCTACGACGGCACAGTGACGCCAGTAACCACCACTCCTGGCGTATGGACAGCTTCGCGCGCAGGGCGTGGCATTGTTATTTCCGGCCGTGATATGAGCGGACCGGACGCACGCATGTACCACCAATACAACACTGCTCCCAAGGTTTCGCCACACAACATACAGAATCTTTCCGACAGTAATACTGTGCCCGGCAACACGTCGTGTAACACAAGCAGTGACAACGATGTTGACGGTGTTAACAGCACTGACGGCACTGACCGTACCAACGTCTCTACTTGCTGTAGCTGCGTAAACACGGCTATTGACAGCCACGCCAGCAAACCAGGCTTCACCCCAAACACAGTATTTGCCACACTGCCGAGCGAACACCAGCTATTAGCTGCCATTACCGCGCCGAGCGCAAGCAGTCCTTACGCACAGGCGACTACGTTGCCAGTATTACTCAAACCCTACGGTGGCCCAGGAGCACAACAAGCGCTATTCAGCCAGTCGTACTACTGGGAATCACAGTGGTGGGCCGATCAAGGCTTCCTCGTCGTTACCATCGACGGCCGCGGCACTCCCGGCCGAGGACCGCGCTGGGAACGCGAAATTTACGAAACAATGAAAGACATCACCCTCGCCGATCAGGTAGAAGCTGTTCGCGCGCTACCCAAGCTGTGGAACGCGGACACCAATACCGCCATTGTGAGGTGGGCACAAAAAGAAAAAGACAAGTTGAAACCGGTTGTGACATATGGCAATCTCGCCAAGACAACAACGCAGCCACAAGTTGAACTGGAAGCGGGGACGCCAACTGAATCAGAAACTGAACCTGCAATCCGCCAACGTGCTCTACCTGCCCCCGATCTGAACAAAGTGGCAATGATCGGATGGTCATACGGAGGATTCCTCTCTGCGCTCGCCGTGCTTGACGCTCCCGACGTGGTTCATGCCGCCTGTGCAGGCGCACCTCCCACTGATTGGACGTTGTACGATACGCATTACACCGAGCGCTACCTTGGCCTCGACCCGGAAGTGTACCGGCGCAACAGCATTATCGACGACGCACCCAAGCTGAACCGACCGTTGATGCTTATCCACGGTTTTGCTGACGACAACGTCACTATTGCACATTCGCTACGTCTTAGCCAGGCACTGATGGCCGCTGGTCGGCAGCACACCTTCTTGCCACTCACTGGTATTACGCATATGACAAATGACGAAACCGTGGCACAAAACTTGCTCACGCTGCAGCGCGACTTCCTCTACAACGCCTTGAAATAGCACGTGC
>CAYQJZ010000026.1:3765-8806 GCA_964417995.1 uncultured Bifidobacterium sp. | reverse complement strand
CAAGCAGTCAACGTTCGTGCGATAAAACTTTTGTTTGTGCAATTCATTCATTGACGCAGCCACCAGATTGGTTGAATGAATATACCAAACAAAGGGGTGAGGGCGATGAAGCAGGTGTTCAATCCGTATTTGCCTCAAGGCGAATATATTCCGGATGGGGAGCCTTACCTGTTCGGAGATCGTGTGTATGTTTACGGCTCGCATGACCGGTTCGGTGCGCCAATCTTCTGTGTTAACGATTACGTTTGCTGGTCTGCGCCTGTTCAAACGCTGCCGGATGGTGGACACCGGGTTGGTGAGTGGAAATACGAAGGAGTGATTTACCGCAAGAACCAGGATCCCAAAAACAAACTTGGTGTGCGACTGCTGTTTGCGCCAGATGTAGCCGTTGGCACTGACGGTCGTTACTACCTCTACTACGCCTACGATTTCATGGGAATCACTGGCGTTGCTGTAGCAGACAATCCTGCGGGACCGTACGAGTACTACGGGCACGTGCAATATGCAGACGGCACACCGTGGGGACGACGCAAGGGAGACTCATTCACTTTTGACCCGGGTGTACTTGTCGATGACGACGGCAGCGTGTACCTGTACTCCGGTTTTTACACCCCAGTTCCTGCTGTTGTGACGGGCTTCAGTAAGCGCGGTTTCGATGGCGGCTACGTAGTCGAGCTTGAACAAGACATGATCACCATCAAAACCCCCGAAAAATTACTCTTCCCCAAGCAAGGAGAGGGGGCTTTTAAGGGGCATGAGTTCTTTGAAGCAAGCTCGATTCGCAAATACGACGGTAAATACTACTTTGTGTACTCGTCGCGACTCAACCATGAGCTGTGCTACGCGGTATCCGATAAACCCACCGAAGGGTTTACATACGGCGGCACACTTGTCAGCATCGGCGACATTGGCTTGCCTGGTGTAGAGGACGAAAAATATGCACGAAATTACACTGGCAACACGCATGGCGGCATGTTGCGGCTCGGAGACGACTTCTACACTTTCTACCATCGACAAACAGACCGCAGTTCTTACGCGCGCCAAGCGTGTGCAGAAAAGCTGGAATGGACGCGTGACGAGAACGGTACATTGCACTTTCAGCAGGCCGAAATCACCAGTTGCGGCTTGAACGGCAGGCCGTTAGATGCACAGGGAACATACGAGGCACGCATCGCCTGTAACCTGTGGTCGAAGAGCGGTGCCGGCCGTTACGACGAGGGCAATCCCAAGAAGACGCTGAAGGATCATCCGTACTTTACACAAAACGAGAAAGACGGCGATCCGAACGCTACCCAGTACATCGCTAATCTGCGCGATCACGCTGTTGCCGGATACAAATACTTCGACTTCGGTAAACAAAACACAGTCGACGACACCTTAAAATTGTCTGTTGATTTGCGCGTTCATCACGGCGACGGCGCTCCTAAAAGCGTGGACGGTGAGTTACAGATCTGTACAGATCCAGAATGCACCAAACCGTTAGTGAAACTCCGCGTTATCACCGGCAGTCGCGAATGGACAACGGTAGCAGGAACTGGTACTCGACCCACAGGGGTGCAGCCGTTGTATTTAACCTATCGCGGTACTGGCGCAATCGACGTGGTTCGGTTCACCTTGGCATAACCGATATGCGATACGGGCGCACAGTACTGTATGAACCTCTAACAAGGAAGTGGCAGGCATCCAGCACAAGCGAATCGCATTCAGCAACTGGGCTACTACGACAAGTGTTCGCAAGCTTTTGGTAACACCGCACAGAGAGTAGCGCCACACAGAGAATTGCATCGCACGGTTCACAATCTCCAACCAAAAAGCAGAGACCAGTACCAGTTTTTGCACCGGCACTGTTGAGAACCAATACCAGCTTCAACAGTAATCGCCGATCGTACACAACCCATATAAGACGTACTCCTGAATCGTCATCGTTGAACAACAACCAAAGGAGGAGAGGACAATGATGAGAAAAAATCATCAACCCAACAAGGGCGGAGGGTCTCGCATCCGTACGGCCCTTTTATCGTTCGCTGGCGCGGCAGCAGTCGCGGCGGCGGTGGGCGTTCCCGCAATGGCCGATGACGGCACTACCACGGCGGATTTGATCTATATGCTCTTCATCGCGCTGGCTGTAGTGCTGGGTATCGCTGTTATCGCATCCATCATCGTTCTGGTGATGCGCATGCGCAAACGCGCAGTAACTGGTCCTGTAGCAACGCGCAATGCTCTATGGAACACTGTTCTCGGTGCGCTCACCGTGGTGTGTGTTGTAGTTGCTATCGTGGCGAACTGGGCCACTTCCACCTATTCTGCCAGCCTTGACAACGTAATGACCAAGTTGGATACCAGCGCTGTATCCACCGATACCACCGAAGACGATTGGTATGACTTGGTCGACGAAATCGGCGACGAGGGCATGGTGCTTATGCGCAACGAAAACGATGCGCTGCCTTTGCACACCACCAAGGTGAACCTGCTCGGTTACGACGCCTATAACCCGTACTACAGTGGCGGCGGTTCCGGCGACGTTACAGTTGACGAGCCGGTTTCCATTATCGATTCGCTGACCGACGCTGGCATCGAAATCAATGATGCTCTGGAAGAATCTGGCATATACGACGAGGTCGATCCAACCAGCGAAGGTATCGGCAACTTCAGCGTGTATTTCGAAATCTACGAGCCTGATATCAGTGAATACACCGGTGATATCTCCTTCGAGAGCATGGCGGAGTATTCCGATACAGCAATTGTTGTTCTCGGCCGTAACGCTGGTGAAGGCGCCGACTTGACCATGTATGAGGATGGTGACAACTACCTCGAGCTCGGAGATAACGAGCGTGCCCTGCTGGAACAGGCAAGTGAAACTTTTGACACAGTGATTGTGGTGATCAACAGCGCGAACGCCTTGGAGATGGACTTCCTCGACGAATATGACGTAGACGCCTGCATTTGGGCCAGCCTTCCTGGCCCGTATGGTTTCGCCTCGCTTGGCCGTATTTTGACTGGCGAAGTGAATCCGTCCGGTCGACTGGTGGATACATGGGCGTATGACAACTACAGCAACCCGGTCAGCGAAAACTACGGAGACCAGGAAGCCTCAAACTACGAGGGCAGCCACTACGTAGACTACGTTGAGGGTATCTACGTGGGTTACAAGTGGTATGAGACCGCTTATGCTGAGGGGGCAGTAATCACCAATACTGATACTGGAGTCACCTACGATTACGGCAACGACTACGACTCGATCGTGGCGTTTCCATTCGGCTACGGCCTGTCATACACCACATTCTCGCAAGAGATTGTTGGCGGTCTTGACGACGGTGATGCACTCGATCCAACTGGTTCAATCAGCATTGAGGTTGAAGTTACCAATACTGGCGACGTAGCCGGCAAGGAAGTTGTGCAGGTGTATCTGACAGCTCCATACACCGACTACGATATTGAGAACGGCGTAGAGAAATCCGAGGTGTCGCTGGTTGGCTTTGCAAAGACTGACGAGTTGGAGCCGGGCGAGTCGCAGACCGTAACTGTTGATATCGACGTTGAAGATATCGCTTCTTACGATTCCAGCTACGACAACGGTGACGGCACCTACGGTTCCTACATGCTCGATGCGGGCGACTACGTATTCTCCATTCGCGAGAATGCGCATACTGCCATCGACGACGTTACAGCCACGTTGGACGAGTCGTACTTCTACTCGGGTGACAACAAGCGCTCTACTGACGATCAAGCTGCATACAACCAGTTTGACGACGCTTCCCGTGGCGTGTACCTGTCGCGCTACAACGCCTTTGAAAACTACGAAGAAGCCATGGAATCAGTGAGTACCGAGGTTGAGTCGACTGCATTCGAGGAAGACCCAGGTGCTTACGATGAGTCCTACGATGAAGGCATTGATGAGATGGTTGAAGGCGTTGACTACGCTGTGGACGGTGACCTGACACTAGACGATGTGGCCGGTCTCGACTACGACGATGAACAATGGGATGAACTGATCTCGCAGCTAACTATCGAAGAAATGCAGACGCTGGTGGAAGACGCCATGTATTCGTCACCGCAGCTCGACTCGATCAGCAAGCTGTCAACTTCCGACACTGATGGTCCGCTGGGCATGTCGTCAATGTTCAACCCGGATCTGAACGGCGTGCCGTATCCGAGCGTGCCACTGATAGCCGCTACCTTCAACGTGGAGATTGCTGAGAAGTTCGGCAATCAGATGGCTGATCAATGCCACAGCTCCGGCATCACCGGTTGGTACGCGCCTGCTATGGATATTCACCGCTGGGCATACTCCGGTCGTAACTTCGAGTACTACTCAGAAGATGGTTTCCTGTCCGGTGCTATTGGCTTCACAGTGGTTGCTGCAGCGAACGACAAAGGCCTGATCACCTACATCAAGCATTTCGCTTTGAATGATCAGGAAACGAACCGTGCGTCTCGACTGCACACCTACAGCAACGAGCAGGCAATCCGCGAGATTTACCTCAAGCCGTTCGAGATGAGCGTTAAAGACGGTGGCGCCACCGCAGTGATGAGCAGCATGAACTTCATTGGCGACATGTGGGCCGGTGCTCACGAAGGCCTGCTGACAGAAGTGCTGCGCAACGAATGGGGCTTCCACGGCAAGGTTCTCACCGATATGGCTGAAGATTCGTTACTGACTGAGGCTGTAGATGCTGCTATGCGAGCAGGTAACGACGCATGGCTGAGCGTTACGGCTGTAGAAGTCAGTGGCGACACTGCTGCAGATATTTACTATCTGCAGCGCACAGCTCACAACATTCTCTACATGGAGGCTAACGCCGTAACCATTGGCGCAGAAATCCTCAATTGGAACAGCTGGGTGGTTGTTATCACCGTTGAACTGGGCCTGTTGGCGGCAATTCTGGTGGTTGCGCTGATACTGCGTAATCGCAAGCCTAAGTCAGTGACCACATCTGGCGGTGATAAGTAGGCGTCACACGGACGGTAAGTAAGCTCGGCAGCTCTGCAGGTGCCATCGGGCTGTTCGATGAATAACTCCGTCCATGTGCGAAAAACAGAT
>CAYQJZ010000026.1:0-3665 GCA_964417995.1 uncultured Bifidobacterium sp. | reverse complement strand
AGCAGTAATCGGCTGTGGTAATAACACTGTTAATTCAAACCACTCGTCACAGCGCCGGATTGACATATCGCCTCCATAATGTTGTGCGCAATGTCGGATGCTTTTTAAACCGAATCCGTGGAAACGTTGGTCTTTTTTAGTAGTCGATGGCAGGCTTGTGTTTGCCTGTAAACTTTGCTGGGTTTGCCGATGATCACGATCCCGCGGAAGTAGATAATTCTCCACGCGAATCACCACAAAATCATTTAACTGCGTCAGCGTTACACGAATCATGCGCTGTTGCTGATCGGGAATTTTCCGTTCATACTCGATCGCGTTATCGATGGCATTACCGAAAATCGTGCACAAATCCATCGCACTAACACCGGCAATTAAACTACCGTCCACCACGCATGTCAGTTCAATACCGTACCGAGAACAGTCTGAACTTTTACTGGTAAGCACAGTGTCAAGCACTGAATTACCAGTTTTAAACTGTGCACCGTATTCACCAATTCCTTGTTCGAGCTCGTCAAGATATGTTTCGCGAACAGAAGGGTCGCTTTCTGCGCGCAATACAGCTATCTGCTGCTTAAGATCGTGGTATTTACGGTTAATCAGTTCAATACTGTCTTTTGACTGTTGATATTGCGCATATTGCATGGCAAGCACATTGCGAATTGCGCTGAGTTCAGCCTGTGCATGCGCCTCATTGAGTTGCACATGGTAAGCATATAAGAACGCTACACCTCCCAAACACACGAGCGTGCGGATATTAAAGGCTTCAGAAGCTAATGAACTGCTAAACGGTGTATCTGAAGTGACATAGCTGAGATTACTCATCGTAAAACTTGAGACGACAATAATCGATGGAACCACCAATTCTCGACTGGTGACAGCTAGTACTGAATCGTCGTGACGCATTTCCAACGCAAAAGCAAACGTGAACAACACAGCGTAGACGACAATGAAAAACAGAGCTGAAAACCACGACTTACCTGGCATACCAACGTTGCGTACAGAGAATACGTATAGTTGCCATTCGAGTGCGGCTGCAAATTCAGCGTATGCGAACGCGCGTATTAACCAATAGGCGCTTGTAGCACGGTTAACAGGTTGGTCGCGCCGGTATCGTCGGATTATTCCGTACATTATGCATACGGCCACAATCATGCCGGGAATCCACAGCCATAGTGGTACAACGCCGATCAGGTATTGCGTAATAATTAATGCCACAAGTCCGCATAACAACACCGTATATTGGCGAAGTTTGGGGCGTGTGCGTGTGCAAGCGAGTAAGTAGACCACACAAGCCAGCCATTCGGCCAGAGCGGTAAATGATTTGGGTATGTCGGGAACTTCGCCGACCATGCCCGCAACATCGGTAATCATTGTTCTAAAGCCTGTCCCGCGTAATCAGTCAATGCTGTTACAAAAGCGCTGCGCTTTGATTGACTAATAGGAATACGGTCACTTTCTATCAGTGCGTAGTTTGCATCGATACCGCGTACGCGTGCGAGATTAACCAGGTACCCTTTGTTGCAGCGGAAGAAGTGATGAGGTGTAAGGGTGTCTTCGACTGTTTTCATTGAGTTGACGGTGGATTCGTAGCCGCCGTTTGTGGTGTGGTAGGTGAGGCGGTGACCATGGCTTTCTACCCACAGAATGTCGCGAATTGGCAGACGGGTAGTACCTCCGCGTGAGGTGACCACAATGGATTTTGTGTCAGTGGCACGTTTGTCTAGCCGTAGCATTGCGCGGTCGAGATGCCGAGCAAAGGAGAAATATGAAATGGGCTTGATGATGTAATCCAGCGCGTCAACCTCGTAACCTTGAATCGCATACTGCGCCATATTGGTGATGAATATAATAATGACTTGATCATTAGTTCGGCGTATGTGTTTTGCAGCCGTCATGCCGTCCATTGACTGCATCTCAATATCCATCAGAATAATATCGAAATCAGCACGGCAATCATCGACAATATCCTCTCCATCAGCATAGGTGGTGACAGCAATGTGTCGGCCAGTTTCTTCCCCATACTGAGCGAGGTAGTCCTTAAGAGTAGTTACAAAGATTTCCTCGTCTTCCACAATGGCGACACGAATCATCCTGCTTCCTCTGTATCTCCGGCAACATTCTGTGAAACGAACGTTATTCGTTAGATATTCTAATGAAATCGTTATGGGAGTGAAAGGGTAATTCGGAGTTGGCTTAGGAGCGGTTCTGGTTTTTGGCTTAGTTTGGTGGATATGTCGAATTCGTGGCAGGTCGGCGTTGCTATATACACGTACAGGTAAAATCGCGTGCGGAGAGAACATAGACAGTAAAAAGAAGAAGGACCTGCGATGCGTCGTACGGCGTTTGAACAGACCCCAAAATCACTGCTGATAGGCATGGGTGTTACGCTACTGGGCGGCGCATTATGGGGTGTAAATGCGACGGTATCGAAGATACTTATGTCTGAATATGGTGCTGATCCGTTGTGGATTGCCTCTGTACGTGAGGTATTTGCGGGAATTCTTTTTCTTGCTGCATCTGGTGTAACTACACCGAAGTTATTTATTGGTGCGGTGCGGGATACGCGTTCTTACCCAATATATGTTCTGGGCGCTTTAGTGTGTGTGATGGCAACACAGGTTGCGTATCTGCAGTCGATTAGTTGGACCAATTCTGGCACGGCGACGGTGTTGCAAAGTCTGAGTTTGTTGGTTGTACTGGCGTGGGTGTGTGTGAAGTCGCGTCGGTTGCCAGGGGTGCGTGAGGGCATTGGCATTGTGCTGGCATTTGTTGGAACTGTGCTGATTGCTACTGGTGGGGACCTGACTACCCTCAATCTGCCGTTGGTGGGTTTAGTGTGGGGCTTGGTGAACGCGGTAGCAACCGCAACAATGTCGATTCTGCCAGTGTCAGCGATGAGCCGGTGGGGTAATTTCACTGTTAATGGGTTAATGTTCTTGATTTCCGGCGTGCTGTTGTGTGCAGTGGTGCAGCCGTGGGCGAATGCACCAAGTTTTGACACACTCGGTGTTGCACTAATGGTGTTCACCGTAGTGGGAGGCACTTTTGGTGCTTATTGGCTGTACATGTCTGGTGTGATGCGCATAGGGTCGGTGCGTGCCACCATGCTTGGTACGAGCGAGCCGATGTTGGCTACAGTGTCGGCTGTAGTGTTAACCGGAGCTGTGTTCGCGCCAACCGATTTGTTAGGCTTCGCCATGATTATCGCCATGGTGTTTTTAGTGCGGTAGTGAGCGGATGGGTTGATAGGAAGAGTTCGTAACCTCTAAAGCATATTCGTCAAATCTTCCACCCGAAAGGATTGGGGTCACATAGGGGATGCGCTGGTGCATCCTGTTCACAGGGTTTCCTGTTCCAAAGGATTGGAGCCTTTTGCGCTACAGGCAGGGTGCATGACGTGCCGCGGATGGGGGCGATGCTCCACTATCAGTGCGAATACTGCCCGTTCGTATGATGTCGCATGGCTTGCCGACATCCATCCCCACCATACAATATGACCGCCTTGTGCTCTGCAAGGCGTTGAGATTAGGGAGAATTTATGA
The DNA here is from genome assembly GCA_964417995.1 of uncultured Bifidobacterium sp. Taxonomy (GTDB): domain Bacteria; phylum Actinomycetota; class Actinomycetes; order Actinomycetales; family Bifidobacteriaceae; genus Bifidobacterium. The sequence continues at coordinate 123 of CAYQJZ010000026.1, read as the reverse complement.
GATATCGGGGTATCAAAGTTGTGCTGACAAGCTTTGTGGCGTTTCTTCTGTCTGTACTGCTCGTTGGCGTTGGAAGTGTAGCTCATGCAAGTGAGCTGAATGATGCGGAGTACACAACTGTTG
>CAYQJZ010000025.1:24526-27549 GCA_964417995.1 uncultured Bifidobacterium sp. | reverse complement strand
TCTATATTTATCTTAATATGTTTGTATTCTATTAAAGTATTGTTGAAATGCCCGAAGAATAACCTCATAAGGAATAAACAATAACCTCACAGACTCATGTAAAGCTAAAATAAAATGGCAACATTTATTATGTATACATATTGCTTATTTTTTGACTTTAGAATTTTCATGTGCTATATGTCAGCAATGGTCTATCAGAGCGTTTATTTTCTCACTTTTATGCGATGCCACCGTTGAATTCAACGGTGGTATCTATGCGAATAAACAACTAGTCAATTAATAGACAGTGTCAACAGAGCTACATCACAACAAAGCAGCACTGATAAAACAACGCCGACAAAGCTGTATCAGCGACACAACGCCAATAAACGTAATGCCAGCAAAAACATCATCAAGTAAACAGTCCCCGAAAGGACCGTTTGCTTAACTGGTTGCATGGCTGATCGGCTCGTCATCACTGATCAGTAGTAAGAAACTGCGTGAGTGAGCAGTAATAGCAAAACCAGCCTCATAGTTGAGTTCAGGACCTTCAGCATTATAAGTGTCAACAATCAACTTCCAACGTCTGCCGTATCGTTCATCAGGCAACGTGAACTGGATTGGTTCATAGTGGGCGTTGAAAATAAGAATGAAGTTGTTGTCGACCATTTGTTTGCCGTACCAGTCAACCTCGGGAATATCGCCACCGTTCAGGAAGATCATCACTGAGAAGGCGTGTGTGTTCTGCCAGTCGACCATATCCATAATTGACCCGGTATGGTCAAACCATTCAGCCTGCGGGATTTTGTCACTACTATCCCCAGGGACACGCCCAGAGAAGAAACGACGGCGATGTAGCACCGGATGATCCAATCGCAAATGAATAAGTTTGGAGACAAACTCAAACATTTGCTTTTGTGATTTGTCAAGATCCCAATGAGTCCACGAGATTTCATTATCTTGGCAGTAGGCGTTGTTGTTACCGCCTTGTGTGCGCATCACTTCGTCGCCGCCGCATATCATCGGAATGCCCTGACTGACCAGCAGTGTGGCAAACATATTACGCATCTGGCGTTGGCGTAACTCATTCACATCGCGAATAGTGGTGGGGCCTTCAACACCACAGTTCCATGATCGGTTGCCGTTATCACCGTCTCGATTGCCCTCACCATTGGCGTCGTTATGTTTGTTGTTATAGCTGACCAAGTCGTTCATGGTAAAACCATCGTGAGCAGTGATAAAGTTCACTGACGCGACCGGGCGACGCCCATTCATCTGATACAAATCAGAACTACCCATTAGACGGCTGGCAAATTCAGGCAGTGTAGACGGTTGAGAACGCCAGAAATCACGAACACAGTCACGGTAACGACCGTTCCATTCAGACCAGCTCGAGGGGAACCCGCCAACCTGATAGCCTCCAGAGCCCACATCCCACGGTTCGGCAATAAGTTTGACTCGTGAGATCACCGGGTCTTGTTCAACGATGTCGAAGAAAGCAGAAAGCTTGTCAACGTCGTGGAATTGGCGAGCCAGTGTCGCAGCCAGGTCAAAACGGAATCCGTCAACATGCATTTCAGTAACCCAGTAGCGCAGGCTGTCGGTGATCACCTGCAATGCGCGCGGTGAGCGCATTAACAGTGAGTTTCCGGTACCAGTGGTATCGAAATAGTGTTGTGGATCGCCGTCAACTAAGCGATAGTAGGCTTGGTTGTCAATGCCTTTAAAGCTTAATGTGGGCCCGTGGTCGTTGCCTTCGGCGGTATGGTTGTAAACCACGTCAAGAATGACTTCCATGCCGGCAGCATGGTATGCCTTGACCATTGATTTGAATTCGTTGACCTGTTCGCCGCGTTCACCAGAGCTCGAGTAGGCGTTATGTGGAGCAAAATAACCGATGGTGTTGTAGCCCCAATAGTTGCTTAGCCCTTTTTCCTGAAGAAAAGTGTCATTGACGTATTGGTGGATGGGCATCAGTTCGATAGTGGTGACACCCAGTTTTTTGAGATATTCAATAACCGATGGGTACGCCAGTCCTGCATAAGTGCCACGAATATCTGGTGGCACATCGCGGTTGAGGTTGGTCATACCGCGCACATGTGCCTCGTAGATGACTGAATCATGGTAGGAAATGTTGGGATGGCGATCAGCTCCCCAGTCAAAATACGGGTTGACAACAACAGACTTCATGGTGTGTTGCGCTGAATCCAGGTCGTTCATTGCACTGTTGTCGTTAGGACTGCGGAACCAGTACGAGAACAAACTTTCATCACTGTCGATTTGACCTTCAATTGCGTAAGCGTATGGGTCAAGCAGGAGTTTGTTTGGATTGCATCGCAGTCCACGGCTTGGATCGTAAGGCCCGTAAACACGGTATCCGTAACGCTGCCCGGGTTGTATGCCGGGCAGATAGTTGTGCCACACGTACGAATTCTGTTCGGTCATTTCGATACGGGTTTCGTTGTCGAAATCGTCGAACAGACATAACTCAACTTTGTCTGCAACCTGAGAATAAATAGCGAAATTTACGCCTGCCCCGTCGTAGCGCGCGCCAAGAGGATACATAGAACCGGGTCTAATTTGCATGGTTCCAGTATCTCACGCACCAACTATGGTGACACGTGTGCCTACGCAAACAGTTATACAGCGCGCACGAATACACTGAATTTCCACCGTCAAATGAACATGCAGTAATTTACTGGTTCGGCGCGTCGTACAGGGTACAACTGCATGTTCCTACGGTGCATTCCGTGATTAGCGTAGTGACAGCGTCCACGGGTCAGTGTTGGTACGATTCCACTTTATTGTGGGGCGCTGCCCGTAGGCGTGTTCAATAGCGTCAGGAATGTCGTTGATGGCGTAATGGAACCACAAGGATTCGATGGCGCTGTGCGGTGTGTTGATAAGCATTGGTCGAATTGTAGTATCGCCGTGTCCCAGGGAGATATTCTGTGCACGCATTGATGCCTCGTAGCGGGCTTGTTCTATAGCGTCAGTGGCTGGGTGATGCCGTAAATCACTGGTTACATACACGTCAACGCCGG
>CAYQJZ010000025.1:0-24426 GCA_964417995.1 uncultured Bifidobacterium sp. | reverse complement strand
ACCAAACCAAACAGGTCAGCGGCAGCCATGCCAACCCCACGGTAGGCAGCGTCAGCGTTGGTGTGCCCTACCCACAGTGCGCATCGTGCCTCGTTGAGTCGGCGCACGATGTCACCGTGCACGCCGCGACCTGAAACCTCGTGAACAGAACGGAATAACAGTGGATGATGGCAAATCAGCAGGTCAGCGCCATGTTCGATTGCTTGGTTAACAACCGCTATTGTCGGGTCGGCGGCGCATTCGATGTGACTGATTTCAGCAGTAAGATCGCCAACAATCAGCCCCGGTTCATCCCAGGATTCGGCATATCGCAACGGATACAACGTTTCGAGAACATCAACCACTTGTGCAAGCGTTGCCATAATTCCTCCGTTTCTTATCAATCTTCTGTAGCACATCGGAAGTACCCGTTTTTGGGTGAGGTTGAGGCCTTCCGGTTTTTATGTGCACGATGGGTGGGGTTGTGTGTTTCTTTCTATGACTGGCCGACCTTGTGACCGCTATTGTCACCTTCTCTTAGACGGTTTATCACTGTTATTCTTACAGGTAACGGCCTGTGGTCTTCAATAGCACATACTAAGTAACGCATATTGAATAACGCATCTGTCGATAACACCAGAACAGCTATCATGTACTGATTTCAAACTGGTAACTGGCGACAGGTGACTGGTAACTGGTGCTACCCTTAGTCTCCACAAACACCACCTGCATCAGTATCACCCAATATTGCTCATGTTTAGTGAATAGCCTGTTGCCAATCCGAACCGATACCAGTTGATACATCCAGTGGTACAGCGAGCTTAACTGCGTGTTCCATTGCGTCTTTAACCAATGCTGTCACTTGTTCAGCTTCACCGGGCGCGATTTCAACAACAAGTTCGTCATGGATTTGCATCGTAATACGGCTGGCGACTCCAGCATCATGTAACGCTTGTTCAGCGCGGATCATCGCGATTTTCATGATGTCAGCTGCTGTACCTTGAATTGGTGCGTTGAGTGCAGCGCGTTCTGCTGCTTCTCGTGCAGTGCGATTCAACGACGACAGTGCCGGGAAGTACCGACGACGGCCGAACATGGTTTCGGTGTAGCCTTTGACACGCGCATCCGACACCAGTGATTCAAGGTAATCGTGTACTTTGCCAAAAGTGGCGAAATATTGATCTTTAAGAACGTCGGCAGCAGCAGGACTAATCTTCAACTGTTGTGCCAAACCGTACGTACTCAACCCGTAGGCCAATCCGTAGCTCATCGCTTTAACGTGACTACGCTGGTCGGCACTAATCTCGTCCACCGGTATGCCATACACCAGACTCGCCACATACCGGTGGAAGTCAGTACCGGATTGGAAGGCTTCAATCAGCGCTTCGTCGCCAGATAAGTGGGCCATAATGCGCAGCTCAACCTGTGAATAGTCAGCGCTGAGTAGCGACTCATATCCGTCACCGGGGATGAAAGCTGAGCGGATTTCACGTCCGGCAGCATTGCGGTTGGGAATATTCTGCAGGTTAGGATCTACAGAACTTAATCGTCCCGTGGCTGCGACGGTCTGCTCGTATGTGGTGTGAATACGGTTGTCGTCAGCATTGGTGGCGTCGATAAGCGTTTGCACAATCTGCTTGAGTTTGTTGGTTTCACGGTGACGTAGCAATGCGCCGAGGAATCCGTTTGCCCGCTCATTGTTCACTGATTTAACGTATAGACTTTGTAAAGCGGACGCGCTGGTGGTGTATGCGCCGGATTTGGTGCGACGCGTTGGCTTGAGACCCATGTCTTCAAATAGAACTTTTTGCAACTGTTTAGGGCTTTGCAGGTTGACATGTGTGCCTGCATGTTCCCATGCGATCTGTTGCGCTTGCTCAGCATCGGCAGCAAATTGGCTGCGCATATCTTCTAAGCGTTGCACATCTACTTGCGCTCCAATGTGTTCCATACTGTAGAGGATGCGAGACACAGGCAGCTCAAGAGCGTGCAGTAATCCGAACTGTTTACGTTGGTCAATCATCGACGACAAAGTGTGAGCTAAAGACCTGATGATGGCAACGTGTATGGCGGTGAGGTTGCTTTCTTCCTGCCTGTCATCTGGCATATCGTCGAAGTCAAGCTGACCTTGTGTGGCTTCTTGTTCTTCGTCAATATGGAAGTCAAGAAAATGAGCGGCTGCCTGTTCCAACGTATCGGCATGGAAGTCGGGGTGAACAAGGTAACCGGCAAGTTTGGTATCAAATAATGGTGTGGGTAGTTGTACGCCTGCTGTTTTTAACAAATGCAAATGTTCTTTGTATCCGTGAACGACCATTGTTGAACTATGCTTGTCGACCACGTTTTGTACACGGCAGATGAGTTCGTCGGTAAATGGTGGCGTCAACACGGCGGCTTGATCGTTAATCATCAGTGCAAGTACTGACAGTGTGGGATTACCGGGTTTAGGTGTCCCCTCAGCGTACAACACCCATGATCGTGCAACATCCGGCGCACTGGCACGGTTGTGGTCAATTGCTGGCGCTTTTTCTTCACTGTTCAGTGATGTGATATCGGAAGTCGTGTTGTTAGAAGTCGAGTTACCGGAAAATATGTCGCCAGAAACTGTGTTGTTAGAAACAGCGTTGCTGGAAACTGTGCTGTCAGCCGCACTATGAGAAACCTCATTGCCAGACACGTCACCGACTGTATTGACCAGCAGATGTGTTGTAGTCCACGTGTCAAATCCGTCAACATCGCTAATGCATGTCACTGCAGGAATGGTAATTTCAGCTTTTTCGGTGCTGCCGTCGTCACTGTCAGCGTCCTTGAGCTGAGGTTTAAGCCCACCGTTGAAGGTTTTAAGCACACGACCTTTTGTTCGTGCGCCGAACTCAAGCTGAGTAAATAATGCGTTGACCTTGTCAGCATCTAAAGAACCAAAGGTCAAATCATCAACGCTAATGCCGAGATCAATATCGCGTACTAACGCGTTAACTTTACGATTGAGACGAACCTGCTCAATGTTGTCACGCAGCGCCTCACCTTTTTTTCCTGTAATCTCGTCGGCATGGTCAAGAACCTGTTCGAGACTGCCGAACTGGTTAATCCATTTGGCTGCATACCCGTCGCCAACCCCAGGTACGCCGGGAATATTGTCAGCGGTTTCTCCGCGCAAAGCTGCCAGATCAGGATACTGTGCAGGCGTTACACGGTACTTTTCTTCTACTGCCTCGGGCGTCATGTGTTTGAGATCTTTGAAATGATGCCCGGGGTACAGCACTGTCACATTCTGGTTAACGAGTTGGAATGAGTCACGGTCACCAGATAATACCAGCGTACGATAGCCAGCTTTCTCCCCCATGGTGGCTAGTGTGCCGATAACATCGTCACCTTCGTAACCTGGTTTCTCAATATAGGTGACACCAAGCGCCACCAGCATCTGTTGAATGAGTGGCAGCTGACTGAGCAGTTCCTCGGGAGCAGCCTCACGCGTACCTTTATATTGCGGCAGAAGATCGTTGCGGAAAGTACCACCTTTGACATCAAAGGCGACAGCAAGATGATCGGGTTTTTCTGCATCAATAACCTGAGCAAGCATTGTCGCAAACCCCCAGACCGCATTGGTTGGTTGGCCTGACGACGTGGAGAAACTCTCAGCTGGTAGGGCATAAAAAGCGCGGAACGCTAACGAATGTCCGTCAACAACCAGAAGCGTTCCGCGGTATGTCGTGTTATTGTCGTTCATAAGTTCGCGTTCAGCGTTCATCCTCAACATCCGGCTTCTTATCCGCATACTTGGCAATGATGGCCATAGCCAAACGTTTCTTCGGAATGCGCTGATCCATTGAAGTCTTCTGAATCCAACGGAATGCGCCTTGCTCAGAGAAGTCAGCCTTGTCCATCAGTAAGCCTTTGGCACGGTCAACAAGCTTACGCTCTTCTAATGTTTCTTCCGTCTTCTTCAGCTGTTCTTCGGCCTTTTTAAGTTGTTCCTCGGTTTCGCGTAGTTTGTTCTCACTGCGTTCAACGTTGTCGAGCAGATCATTGATCTCAGCGAAACGTCCCATCGCTACTTCCAATGCCGGCAGCAGCTTCGACTCCTCATAAGGCTTGGTCACATACGCCATCGCTCCAGCACCGGTAGCTTGCTTAACCAGATCTGGCTGGGAGAAAGCGGTAAGCATAACCACTGGAGCAATGTTCTCGTCGCAAATCACACCAGCAGCGGTAATACCGTCCATACGCGGCATTTTGACGTCCAAACACACCACGCTAGGGCGATGCTTACGTGTCAGGTCGATAGCTTCTTCACCGTTGGCAGCTTCTCCGACAACCTCGTAACCGTTGTCTTCAAGCATGGCTACCAAATCCATGCGGTTGACTGACTCATCCTCTGCAACCACAACAGTATGTTTGCGTGACTCCGACGACTCCTCGACCCCAGCAACCACAGCAGCGATATCACCTTCAGCTACGGCCTTGATCTCCTCGTCGGTAAGTACAACCTCTTTATTTTCGTCGTCTGGTTCCGTGGACTTCTTCTTCGCAGCCATGTCAACCTCTTTCCGTTCCATTCGTTCCACAGCAAGGCCGCGCCCCGCTTGCAAACATGAACGCCCCATCACCTTTGCGTGTTCCCGGACTTCATGCCGTGCTCCCGGTGGGACTCGAACCCACAGACAATACCATCCGCCATCTTACAGCTGGCATATCTCGCCCCGGTCGACTCATGAGCTTATACCCGGTACAGCCCGAGCATCGTACATAATAATAAAGGATGAATAACCTATTGCGTGTTTTTGCGAATGGTTTTCCATAATCTTCCGGTGTTTCTCACACTGCTGCGTCAACACGCCGAACTGACATTGGGTGCCCCTGGTGAGACTCGAACTCACACTGTACAGATTTTGAGGCTGCTTCCTCTACCAATTGGGATACAGGGGCGTACTCTGCAACCTAGAGTTATAACACGCACTAGTCATCACTATCAGCGATGAACCAACCGTGCTATAAATCGTTTGGCTGCTACAGACAATTCTTGTGTATTAACAAGAGTTTTGTCTGGTGTGGAGCTAAGGGGATTCGAACCCCTGACCTTCTCCATGCCATGGAGACGCGCTACCAACTGCGCCATAGCCCCAAAATTCACTTATCAAGCGGGCATTCTGCCACAAAGACAACACTCTACAGTGCTGCTCGTGGAGCTAAGGGGATTCGAACCCCTGACCTTCTCCATGCCATGGAGACGCGCTACCAACTGCGCCATAGCCCCAAAACAACTATGAGCCCTCAAAAGAGCCTTAGGTAGGTTACATCATGGTTCTACGAACAGCAAGTGGGGCGTGTCGCTAATCCCGATCACCTGTTGAAGTTCACTAGTTAAGTAACCTGCATTCACAACGCCGCCACTTCGTTAGTAGATTCCTGCGACTCCTGCGAATATGCCATGCCCTAACCTCATTGAGAACACAATTTCAAGGATTCGAGAATACACCTCCTCGCAACGTTCTCAGCATTCACAGTACTGACGGCTCACAGTACTAACGTGGTTGACATTAGTTAATCAGTTATGCCACATGTCCAATTAGATATGTCAGTACCCGACGAGGTATCTGAACCATTATGACTGTCACAATCAGCGATTTGATGTATCTGAACCTGTTGCACCAGAATCTGTTCCTGTTGATATGTCGCCAGAAGTGCTTGAATCACCAGTTGAACCGGAATTGGTATCATCCGATGTGTCTGTGCTGTCAGTCGTGTCAGAATCGGTGGTATCTGTTGACGTGCCGTCTGAAGTACTGGAATCACCAGTTGAGCTACCAGAATCTGTGCTTGAGTCAGTGTTGTCAGTACCAGAATCAGTATCTGTTGATGTACTACCCGAAGTGTTTGAATCTGTGTTGCTCGTACCGTCTGAGGTTGTATCATCCGTGTCGGAATCCACACCACCAGTGGAATTATCAGTGAAATCGTCGCCCGTACTGTTTTGCCCATCGGTTGTTCCAGAATTACTGTCAATGTGATTATCTGTGTCGTTATTTACTGACGACTGTTCCACCAGATCGCGTACTACGCTATCTGTGCCTTCCCCCTCGGTAACAAGGGTAATAACGGCAGCGGTGATGCCAACAGCGACCAGTGCGCTGACCACTGCTACGATCACAGCGATACGACGGTAGCGTGTTGATGAGCTGAGAGTTGACGAAGCGCCTGCATCTGAACCAGACGACACCATGCATGCACCAGATGATGGAGCAGTTGATGCAATAGTTGTTTGATGCACATTGTCAGAACCAATAACGTGTGTGTCATCGCCGGCTTGACTAGTGTCGCTCAGAACAGTTGTTTCCTCACCCGTTGGTGTTGACAACATGCTGGTATCAGCGCTAGCAGCAGCAGTTGGTAGTGCATGTGTTCCGTCGTCTGTTGATGAGCTGATAACTATCTCTTGGGCATTGGCCACAGTTTGTGTACTTGCGCTGTCTCCACTGTTGACCACGGAAGTTGCAGCAGAGTCGATATCGTCCTCGTCAATAGCCACAACGGTGATGGTCTCGCCATCATCATTCATCACTGTGGTGTTACTGTCTGCTGTTGCAGAAACTGCTGTTACGGGAACTACTGTTGTTGGAGTTGCTGTTGGTGAATCTGCAGTTGACGTGCTGCGTGTTGTTTCAGCGTTAGAGTTCGTAGAGTCCGCAGGCTCATCGTCGTCACTGTGTATTGGAACAGCAGATTTGATCTTTTCAGACGACTCGCTAATGATGTTCTTGTACACCTGCGAAGCTACTGCGGACACTACAGAGCCGACAGCTGTACCGATTACTGATCCAGCGATTCCAATCTTCGCGGATAGTAAAAAGGAGGTCACGGCAGCCAACGCACCTGCGCTGAGCTGTGTAACGGAAATCCCCTTGAAAAAATTCTTCACGTCTTTGAACTTTATACACTTCGCATCGAAAATTTCTGGACGTTACGTGAACGCCACGGTTCCCACGCATCACCCTTGCTAGATTCTCACATTCTCAGACAACGTTCAGAACAATAACGTCAACAAATTCGAGCTCAACAAAGAAGGGGTGCGGCTCTTCCCGTATCAACGACACACAATATCGCACGCATCATGCCCGGAACAGGCACATATTTCTAACTCTCCCGGTTTTGAACTGCGTCCCGTTGTGTCCGAGTCAGGGCCGTAAGGTGTCATGACCAGTCATGAAGAACAACATAGAAGAAATGTTCCAGTCGCTCCACCCACACTCAGAGACAGGCCACGCGTTGAACCCCGGTCGCCCTTAATCTGTGGAGTCGCCCCACCCACACACAAAGACAGGGCGCACAAAGACAGGGAGAGCCACTATTTTTGTTTAACCACAAATAATCTTGCTTGTTACAAGAATGTCAGCTCAAATCAGGGTGCTCCCACTGTGGAGTATCTGCAATAGCAGGACCGTGATTGTATTCCATTAGTCTCCAGCGCACTGTGCCATCGCTTAAATCGTAGGGAATAAGCCGCGTCCAATGTGCATTACGCATTGACAGTACGCTGGCAAAATCAGGAAACGTTTCGCTAATACCAAGCAGTGTTTGCAAAGTCTGTGAGATCCACGCGCCGTGAGAGAACACAAACAGGTCAGTATTGTCATCACCGCGCGCTGACCAATCACGTAATGCTTCTACGCCGCGTTGGCCTACGGCTTCTTTGGATTCGGCACCGTATTTCATTTCGCCGCCGCGGAATTCTGCCCACGAGCGGTAGTCGTCGGGATAACGTTCAGCCAGTTCACTTACTGGCATACCGTCCCACTCGCCGAAACTGCGTTCGCGCACACGAGCATCGGTATGGACGTCAATTCCCAGTGGATCAGCGAAAGCATGTGCAGTGGCTTCAGCACGAACCAAATCGGAGCAGACCACGATGCGCTGTGTGACCATTGGCCTATTGTCAACGTACATGTGGCGCAATGTTTCACCTGTGCGTTCAGCTTGCCAAGTTCCCACCTCGTCGAGTGGAATATCTACCTGGCCTTGCAACCGGTGTGCCGCATTATATGAGGTGCGACCGTGCCGAACAAGCGTGATAGACCGTACATGAGTGTTCATGTGTTCTCCGTTTATTGCGTTTATTCTGATTGCGCGGATTCTTCGCCTGGATCAGTGTCAGATTCGCTGTTAGCCTCGGAAGTAACCGTGCCGAGTTCAAGATCAATCGCTGGCTGATCACGCCACAAGCGTTCAAGACCGTAATAGTCACGTGAATCCTCGTGCATAATATGCACAACAAAATCACCGTAATCAAGCAACACCCATTGGCCGTCAGTTAGTCCTTCACGGGAACGTACTGACAGATGAGCGTGAAGATACAGGTCCTTCTCTACTTCTTCAGCAATGGCGAGTACCTGACGCTCGTTGGATGCGGAAGCGATCATCATAATGTCGGTAATGGCAAGTAGATCACTGACATCGAAGGCAACAATATTCTCTGCTTTAATTCGGTCAGCTGCAGCGGCTGCGATACGAATAGCATTAATCGATGACTGTACTGCGGGCATAACTTAACGCTCCCATTCGGGCTTCCAGCCCTCAATTACGTGCTGTGTGTTTTCGGAATACACCATGGCATTGTCGGGCACTGTATGGCGTACCACCGATCCGGCACCGGTGGTTGCACCATCACCAACCTCGACAGGTGCCACAAGCATGTTGCCTGCTCCAACGTGCACGTTGGAACCGATGTGCGTGTGATGTTTGTGTACGCCGTCATAGTTGGCGGTAATGGTACCGCCGCCGATATTGGTGTGCTCGCCGAGATCAGCGTCCCCTACGTAGCTTAAATGTGGCACTTTGGTACCGTTGCCGATATGCGCATTCTTCATTTCCACGAATGCGCCCGCTTTTGTGCCGTCGCCAAGATCATTGCCCGGTCGTAGATACGTCCATGGTCCAATTGTGACTTGTGCACCAATATGCGTGCTCTGTATGCGCGAACGTTCTACCGTAGCATCGGTGTCAATTGTGGCGTCAATAAGCGTAGTGTAGGGGCCAATAATTGCACCCTCACCAACCACGGTATGCCCTTGGAGGAAAGATCCTGGCAATATGGTGACGTCGCGTGATAGTTCAACATCGTCCTCGATCCACGTGGTGTCGGGGTCGAGAATAGTTACGCCTTGGCGCATCCACTGTTCGCACACGCGACGATTATGTGCTTTAGACAGTGCAGCAAGTTGTACACGGTCGTTAACACCTTCCACGCTGAGCGGATCAGGTGCTGCAAAAGCACCAACAGCGCTGCCTGCTTTGGCGGTTTCTAACGCGTCAGTTAAATAGAATTCGCCTTGTGCATTGTTGGAGTTTAGGCCTGCGATGGCGGTGGTGAGTACCGCAGCGTCAAAAACGTATACGGATGTGTTGACCTCAGTCACCGCTAATTCGCTGCTATTAGCATCACGCTGTTCAACAATGCGTAGCACGTTGCCTTCACTGTCGCGAATAATGCGACCGTAACCGGTGGGGTCGTCAAGGTTGGTGGTTAGAACAGTGGCACCGTTACCACTGTTCTCGTGAAAATCCAGCAGATTGTGCAGCGTGGTGGCGTCGAGCAGCGGCATATCGCAGGCCACAATCAACACTGAGCCTTCTAATGGGCCGTTGGCGTTAAGCTGATCCATAGCGCACTGTACAGCACGACCGGTGCCAGGAACGTTGTCTTGGTTGACGATAACAGCGTTGTGATTGTACGATTGTGCAGCTTGAGAGACACGTTCGGCCTGATGGTGAACAACAACAGCAAGAGTAGACGGGTTAAGCGCCGCGACGGATGCCATTACCCTTTCGAGAAAAGTTTTACCAGCGAAAGTGTGGAGCACCTTGGGTGTCGTTGAGCGCATACGGGTGCCCTCGCCTGCAGCAAGGATAATCGCGGCGGATAATGCCATTATGTGGGTCTCCCGTTCCTTGTGGATTCGCCGAAGACGACGGCCACAAGGGCCGTGCGCCCCGGCTTAACAAAGCTCCCCCACCTGGACTCGAACCAAGACAAAGGGTTCCAAAGACCCGTGTGCTGCCATTACACCATGGGGGACCGGCGGGACGAATCCTGCCAAGTGATTATTATGCCATATCGTTGGACTTCGTCAAATAGCAGTGTCGCTGTGTCGCCAATTGTTGTGCCGAACGTTTATGGACTCAACGTTATTGGCGTACTGATTCGTTGACGCTGTTAAATCAGTTGAGATATGCGCACAGAAAGATAAAACCAACATTCTGTTGGTTTTATCGAATTTCCGTACTTGCATATGGAGAGCATCATTCCCTCAGTCAGCAATGCCCGACAGGGCATGTTTCGCTGAGTGATGTGGAGTTGTTCAGGCAAACAGGAATCCCTGTCCGTGATGCTCTGGATACGTGTCGAAGAGCTCTGCAACAGAACCATCCTCAAATACTGCACGGATAGCACTAGCCAACAACGGTGCAATAGACAACACAGTCAAACCATCCCACCGTTTCTCGTCAGGAATCGGCACCGTGTCAGTGAGCACAACTTCGCGCGCACCGCAGTTTTTCAACCGTTCAACAGCTGGACCAGACAACACACCGTGCGTGGCCACAACAGTAACAGAGTTTGCACCGGACTCGTTAAGTACCTTGCACGCACCAGCAATAGTGCCAGCTGTGTCGATCAGATCATCTACCAGCACGCAATCCTTGCCTTCAACCTCGCCAACAACGCGGTTCGCTACTGCACAGTTAGGACGCGTAATATCGCGAGTCTTGTGGACAAAAGCCAGCGGGCCACCACCGAGGCGCTGCGCCCACTGCTCAGCTACGCGAATACGCCCAGCATCCGGTGAGACAACGGCAACGTTGCTGAGATTATTGGAGAAACGATCGCGAATGTAATCAACCAGCACTGGCATGGCAATCAGATGGTCAACCGGACCGTCGAAAAAGCCCTGGGATTGCGACGTGTGCAGGTCAACAGACATAACGCGGTCGGCACCTGCAGTTTTTATCAGGTCGAACATCAGGCGGCATGAAATTGGTTCACGACCGCGATGCTTCTTGTCTTGACGCGAATACCCCAACAGTGGGCATACAGCGGTAATGGAACGAGCAGATGCACGTTTGAGAGCGTCGATCATGATGAGCTGTTCCATAATCGACTTGTTAATCGGATCACTGTGACTTTGCAGTACAAAAACGTCGGCACCACGTACTGATTCGGTGTATCGCACGTACATCTCACCGTTGGCGAAATCGTAAGCAGTTGTTTCTAACACGTCGATGCCCAGTTGTTCAGCCACGTCCGCTGCTAACTTGGGGTGTGCTCTTCCGGTGACGAGGATGAGGTTCTTATCGGGATGCCCTGCAAGGATTGCGCTCAACGTATCTCCCAACGTCTATTCGCGGTAGGTGGACGCAGACCAGTGTAGCTGTTCACAGCGACGTGTGGTTTTTACGGTACAGGCCGTGTTTGCCAATGTATTGCACTACACCATCGGGGACGAGATACCATACCGGCTCGTTGTGAGCGGCGCGTCGGCGCACATCAGTCGAGGAAATTGCCAACGCGGGAATCTCTAACGTATCCACATGCCCTTCAGGCAAGTGTACGTGTTCCGGCCCCGTGTACCCAGGACGGGTTACAGCCACAAAGTGGGCAAGCTCCCACATCTGTTCGGCGTCTTTCCATTCCATGATTTCTGCCACGGCGTCGGCACCGGTGATAAAGAACAGTTCAGCGTCGGAGTGTTGCATGCGAATATCACGCAGGGTATCAATTGTGTATGTGATGCCGGGGCGGTCAATATCTACACGTGACACGGTGAATTTGGGATTCGACGCAGTGGCAATTACCGTCATCAGGTAGCGGTCTTCCGCGTTGGTTACCTGCTTGTCGAGTTTGAATACAGGTCGTCCAGTCGGTACAAAAATCACCTCATCCAAGTCGTACACCCACGACACTTCAGAGGCTGCGACAAGGTGACCGTTGTGAATCGGGTCGAACGTTCCACCCATAATGCCGATGCGTGGACGGCTATGCCAGTTGCCACGGGCCGACAGGCGGCCTGTTCCTCGTGTACGCACTGTTTGCGATGCTTCAGCAGAAATAGACAGTTCCGACATGCGGCGTTCAGAATCGCCTTGTGTAACGTTTTCCTCTGTCACGATGCGCTCTCCCCTGCGGCCTGTTGACGGTCAGCATTGTGAGTTTCTAGTCCGATCTCGTCAACAGTAGGCACGCCATTTTGTGGAACGATTTTGCCCATATCCTCGTCCCATTCGTCTTGTACTACGCGGCGGATTTCTGCGAAAGTGGGTAACACAAAATCAGGCTGGTACAGGCTGCGTACTTCAGCCACACGTTCGGTGATACGAATCAGTGTGTCGGTCATATTGTCGATGTCACCATCGTGTTCCAATGTGCGGAAGCGTGCAATATAGTTTTCCATTTGCTGCATTTGCTCGCGCACATGGGTTTGCTGAGCGCTGTCAAGATTGGCGATTTCTGGTGAGTCTGTTTCTGGCCATCCGATGAGCACAGCGTCGGCGTATTCCAGTGATGCGCGCTGTTCCGCTGTGGCAATACTGTCCTCGATTTGTACAAGGAATACGTAACGGACAATACTTAAGCGTTCCGCTGCGGTTTTTAAATTTCCACGAGGGTCATTGATGTCAACACCCCACGGGTTAGCGGGAATGTTCGGGGCGTTTGCCTGGGCGTGGTCATTGCCGTGGTTTGCTGTGTTTTCTATACCCTCTGCGTTCACTATGTTTCCTATGTCCTTAGTGTTGCTCCTGGTGTTTTCCGTGTCCATACTCACGACCGTACCTGCCCTGTTCCATAACCAATCCATTTGGTCGTAGTCATTTCTTGCAAGCCCATTGGACCGCGAGCATGCATTTTCTGTGTGGAAATACCCAGTTCGGCACCAAATCCGAATACGCCACCATCAGTGAAACGCGTGGACGCGTTAACCATTACCACTGCCGAGTCAATACGCTGTGTGAATTCTTCTACGGTCGAATAGTCTTCGGCAATAATCGCCTCAGTGTGACCAGTGGAATACTGGTTGATATGGTTAATTGCCTCGTCGAGCGAATCTACCACGCCAATACCAATGGTTAATGCCAGATACTCAGTATCCCAATCCTCATCGCTGGCAGGTACAAGATCAGCTCCGCGAATCTGCGTTTCTTCAATAATGGTGTAGGCTTCTTTATCCGCATGAATTGACACACCAGCGTTGACAAGCGCTTGTGCACACATCGGCAGGAACGCGTCGGCTACGTCGCGGTGGACAAGCAGTTTTTCGGCAGCGTTACAAACGCCTACTCGTTGTGTTTTAGCGTTGAGAACGATGGGGATAGCTTTTTCAAGATCACCGCTGCGATCCACGTAGATGTGAACGTTGCCTGCTCCGGTTTCAATAACCGGTACTTGTGAGTTGCGCACAACGCTTTGAATCAGTCCTGCGCCGCCTCGTGGTACGAGTAGGTCGACGTGTCCACGGGCTTGCATCATTGCGGTGGCTCCGTCTCGGCCGTAGCCGTCGACGGTATCAACCAGTGCGGGGTCGTATCCTTGTTCGGCTAATACTGTGCGAATAACTGACAGTGTGGCGGCATTGGTGTTCTGTGCAGCATGCCCACCGTATAATAATGCCGCATTGCCGGATTTAAGGCAGAGGCTGGCGACATCGACGGTGACGTTAGGACGCGCCTCGTAGATCATGCCAATTACACCAATAGGGACGCGTAGTTGGTTTAATCGCATGCCGTTGGGCAGCGTGTATCCGCGTACCACTTCGCCTATAGGGTCAGTTAGCGATGCTACATGGCGTACACCCTCAGCGGATTGGTGGATGCGGTCTGTGGTGAAGGTCAGTCGGTCGAGTTTGCCAGCGTCCATGCCGTCGGCGCGAGCACGTTCTATATCGATGGCATTGGCAGCTTCAATGTTTGCCGAGTGAGCGTCTAAAGCGTCAGCAATAGCCAGCAATAGCATGTTTTTACTGTCGCCAGATGTGCGGGCTAACGTTGCCTGGGCTTGTGCTGCTGCGTCAGCTTTCGCACACACAGCGTTAAAAACTTGAGTATTAACGGATTGATGATTTTCCGCAACGGTCATAACTGTATAGGGTAGCGCACCAGGTTAGTCGGTGATAGTGCACGCGGGCAGTTATTTCGCAGTGTGGTCACCGTTCTGTGGCGTAACACCTGTTCGACGTTATGCTAAGACAAATTGTTTTCATACGACGTGTAAGGACAATCCAGTGACCACTTTCCACAGCACGCGCAGTACAACAGATTCGTTCACAGCTAAGCAGGCAATTCGTCGGGGTCTTGCCGATGATGGCGGCTTATTTGTTACTGATTCATTGGGCAGTACTCGTATTGATGTGTCTGGTCTTATTGGCAAGTCGTATCAGGATATTGCTGTTACCGTACTTGGCGCACTGCTACCTGATTTTAGTGAAGGTGAACTGCGTAACTGTGTTGAGGCAGCTTACGGGTCCCAATGGTCAAGCGAACGGATTACACCGTTGAAGCCGCTTGGCGATGATTGGATTCTGGAGTTGTTCCATGGCCCAACTTGTGCATTTAAAGATGTTGCGCTGCAGATTCTGCCACGATTCATGGCGTGCACAGCACCAGCTGATTCTGATGAGAAAATCATGATCGTCACCGCCACGTCGGGTGATACCGGCAAGGCCGCTCTGGCTGGTTTTGCTGATGCTCCGGGAACTGGTATTACTGTGTTCTACCCACAGGGCAAGGTTAGCCAGGTGCAGGAGTTGCAGATGACCACGCAGACTGGCAGTAATGTAACGGTGTGCGCTGTAGACGGCAATTTTGACGATGCACAGACTGCGGTTAAACGTATTTTCGGTGACCGCATGCTTGCTGACCGTTTAGCTACCCAGGCGCATGTGAGATTGTCGTCAGCGAATTCGATTAACGTGGGTCGTTTGGTGCCACAGGTGGTGTATTACTTCTCAGCTTATGTGCAGTTGGTGGAACAGGGTGTTATCACTGTTGGTGACGAGGTAGAGTTCTGTGTGCCGACTGGTAATTTTGGTGATATTCTCGCCGGATACTATGCCAAACTAATGGGCTTGCCAGTTAAACACCTGGTGGTAGCTTCCGACAAAAACAATGTGTTGTTCGACTTTTTAACAACTGGCACGTATAACCGTCAGCGTCCGTTCTATCAGACAATTTCTCCGTCGATGGATATTCTTGTGTCGTCAAATTTGGAACGCATGCTGTACTACATGTCCGATGGTGATACACGCTTGATCTCAATGTTGATGAACGATCTTAACCAATGGGGCGCATACGAAGTACCGGAGACAATGCTTGCTCGTATACGTTGTCTCTTTGGCTGCGGTTGGGCTGACGAGAATCAGGTACGCGAATCAATTCATGACTGCTGGGAGCGTAACCAGTATGTAATCGACCCACATACCGCTTGCGGTTACTTTGTAATGAACCAGATGCCGCGTGATCCGAACACACCACGCGTACTGTTGTCAACTGCTAGCCCATATAAGTTCCCACGCGTGGTCAATGAATCATTGGGCTTTGACGAGTCGGGCACTGATTTTGATTGTATGGACGTGCTTGCTGAGCACACTGGTACAACAGCACCAGCAGCGTTACGTGGTTTACAAAATGCTGATGTACGTTTTGACCAGGTGACTGATATTGAGGGTATGAGCAGCGTGGTAGAGACTGCAGCTCACGCGTTGTAAGCGCCCTCGCGGCAAGGCAGCATTAATTTTTCTGGCGGCTCATATTGGCAGTCAGGCTTTATCGCCTTCGCTGGCGCGTTCGATGCTACATCCTCAGTAACGGCATGTACCGAAATTACAGTCTTGTGGGAGCATTGCTGAAATCAAAGAGAACACCGTCGGCAACACGACAAATCTCAGGCCAGTCGCGGTTTGAGGAATCATCGTGCATGGCCCATACGCGCATACCAACTGATTGAGCTGATCGAATGCCTGCGAGCAGGTCTTCAAAAACCATGCAATTCTGCGGCTCAACGCCAAGTCTGCGGGCAGCTTCCAGGTAGATGTCAGGCTGATTTTTGCTCACATCCCCCACGTCATCCACGCTCACAACCGTGTCAAAAAACTTATCAATTCCCGCATGGTTCAAAGCGGGTTCACGCAGTGAAGGAGGCAGCGAAGTTGCCACAGCAAGCCTTGCACCTGACTGTTTGAGCGTTGTCAAATACTCTACAGCGTGAGGTTTGGCTTCTACCACTGTTGCGTAGGCGACGCGAGCCATGTCGTTCCATTCTTGCATCAATTGTTCTGGAGTATCTGGCAGGCTAAAACGAGCAATCGTGTATTCGGCAATCTGCCTGAACTGCATAGCCGACACTGTGGTCATGTAATCACGGGGAACTTCAATGCCTCGGCGGCCAAGAAAATCAATATCAACCTGATCCCAGACACCCATCGAATCAAGTAATGTGCCGTCAAGGTCAAAAATAGCCGCTTTACCAGTGTTGGTTCCCATACGCTCAGACTAACTCAAACCAGCTCACATCAATCCAACCAAAAGCAGACCACAAAAACACAACAGTACGCACACTATCGGTTAACTACCTCTTCCGTTCTTCACACGTAGTAAGACCGTAAGACACCCGATGAAATTATCCCCGAACCTTTGTACTCAAGGAAACAGAAACAGTTCATAACCAATCAACCAGTCAACAACTAGTCAGTCAATAACCAATCAGCCATTAGCCAGTCGGTCAGACAGAAAGCAAATCAGCAACAGTGCAGCGGTACGCAAATTACCAGTAGCTGATAAAACAATCACAGATGACTATCGGCAAGTAGTTCACGCGCATGGTCAAGGGAAGCATCAGATTCGCTGCCGGACAACATGCGAGCGATTTCACGAACACGTTCCTCATCGCGTACCTCGTGCACGCCAGTAGTAGCAGTGCCATCTTTGCTGACAACATATTGAGTATCTGCCCACGAGGCAACCTGTGCCAAGTGTGTCACAACAATAACCTGCGCATCGCGTGCGAGTTGAGCGAGACGCTTACCAAGTTCTACAGCTGCTTTGCCTCCCACGCCAGAATCCACTTCGTCAAAGATAAAGGTCATCGGTGTTGCCGAAACGGAGACTGTGTTTCCTGACCGTTGTTCTGCCGCAACCAGTTCGAGTGCCAGCATCAGTCGGCTGAGTTCACCCCCTGACGCACTTTTACCCATTGGCAGACCCGAAGATTCAGGGAACGGTGCGAAAAGGAATTCAATGTCATCGCACCCGTGAGCGTCTAACGGCCACGTGGACTGCTGTTCCCCAGCAGCTGTTCCCAACCTATGAAGCGAATCAGTCGTTTTTCGCCGCGTACTATGCGTCTTCTGCATATTGCCTGCGCTGCGTGGTTCAACACGAATAGTGAGGTGTGCTCCAACCATAGCCAACGAGTTAAGTTCTTCGCTCACTCGCCGCGACAGTTTAACAGCAGCTTGTTGGCGAACTGCGCTCAATGTGTTAGCCGCATCCAATGCCTGCTGGAACAATTGTTCACGTTCGTGCTGTAGTTCAGTAAGTTTTTCCGGCGACGCGTCAAGATCTTCCACGTCAAATACTGCCTTGTCACGCCAGACGATTACATCAGCTAAAGTCGGCCCCCATCGGCGTGTAAGTTCGTTGAGCTCGTGAATGCGTTCGTTAATTGCGTCAAGATCTTCCACAGTGGATTCGTCATCAACCTCACGAGACAAGGTGAACATGACATCCAAAAGGTCTGCGTTCACCCCATCAAGCCGGTCAGCAAGCTCACCGTATACGCCGTCAACGTGAATGGACCGCAACGACTGTGCAGCACGTGTAATCAGGTCACTTGCTCCCGGCTCCCCCGTTGCTGATGAATCCAATGCAGCTAACGCGCCGCTTACTCCCTGTGTAATTTCAGCAGCGTTTTCGATACGAGCGCGACGTGTAGCAAGCTCGTCATCTTCGCCAGGTTTTGGGTCAACGCGGTTAATGCGTTCAATGCCGTCTCGTAGATAGTCGGCACGTTGGCGGATTGATGCTTCCTGGTTCTGCAACCGGTTCAGACGCTCGTCCATTGTACGTAAAGCTTCCCACGCATTGCGATAGGCGTCGCGTTCAGATTGGTCGTTGGCAACCATGTCCAAGAATTCGCGTTGTCGAGCCGGTAAAGCAATACGCAATTGATCGGACTGGCCGTGCACAGTTACCAGTCCGTCAGCAATCTGTTGCAATACCGTGCGAGGCACTGTTTTACCGTTGAGTACAGCACGAGAACGCCCCGATGTTGGCACAGTGCGAGATAAGAACAGTTCACCATCTTGCACGTCAGCACCCGCGTCACACGCTGTGTCTGCAGCTGCAGAATCGTCGGCAACAGTAAAAACACCTTGTGCCCACGCTTCTTGTGCGTCAGCAGACACGCGACCAGAGTCGGCAGAACCTCCGGAGATCAGCCGTATGGCGCTTAATAGCATCGATTTTCCGGCACCTGTTTCTCCGGTAATGGCTGTCATACCAGTGGCAGGAGTAAGTCGTGCGTTGTGGATTGGCCCTAGGCTACGGATTTCCAATTCCTCAAGCATTAGCACTCACCTCCCCTGTTGTTTCTGCACTTTCCAATTCCGAAACTACGTCTGCTGAGTTGTTCTGCGGTGGCACACTGTGCTGTGTGTTGCCTTTACGTGCCTGTTCGCGCCAACCAACCACGGGCAGGTCAAATTTACTTACCAGACGGCTTGTAAACGGTGCGCCAGACAGTCGGGCAAGTCGTAAGGTGTCGTGAGATTCACTGACCTGAACGTGTGTTCCTCTTGGCAGGCCGCGTTGACGGCGACCATCGCAGCAAATCCACCCTTCGGACGCAGAATCCTTCAAAATGTCAATAGTGAACGTTGAACCAGCGCCGATAATCAATGATCGAGCAAACAGTGCGTGGGCTGCAAGCGGCACCAGTTGCAGAGCCTGAACATTCGGCCATATTACTGGCCCACCCGCAGAAAACGCGTATGCGGTGGACCCGGTTGGTGTTGACACAATAACGCCATCGCAGCCGAAAGAACTCATTTGTACATCGTCTACACTGATCAGCAGTTCAACCATTTTGCCGCGATCTGCCCGGTCTAGTGTAATGTCGTTCAACGCCCACTCAGTTAATGGCTTGTCTGCCCCAGGTAACCATACGTCTGCATGTGCGATCATGCGTTCGTCAATGGAATAGTCGTGGTCGGCGACTTTTTTGATTGCTTCGCTCATTTGGAAGCTTTCAAATTCAGCGAGAAAACCTACATGTCCAAGATTCACGCCCAGAATAGGCACGCTTGTGTTGTGGACGAGTTCGGCCGCACGAAGAATTGTTCCATCTCCGCCGAGCACAACAACAATTTCTGTGTCGTCACGCACCGCTGGACTACAGCCACCAAAATTGGGAGCGGTCTCGTTGTCAATGATTTCTACGGTGAAACCAGCGTGTTTCAATTGCTCTACAGCTTCGGAAACTACTGTTCCGCTTTCCCGTAAACGACTATGTGTCACCACTACGGCCCGGCGTTTGAAGTTCATATTCAACCTTCCCGTCATAGTGTTCACCACGGCTTCCCGCTGTCACTTTCACCATCCTAGTCGAAACTGGTCAGGCCGGCTGTACAATATGCGGTTGGTATACAAAACGGGGAAAGTCCAACGCCAAAACGTATTGGGCTTGCAAGGAGACTGTATGTCGCAACGCGACCATAGTCAGCAGCCAGCTGAACACCACCGAACTGGTACACCGAAACGAACACGAAATTTATGGCGTACGCTCGTTGACCAGGATCAGGAACGGAATTCCTCAGCACATAAACATGTGTTAAGTGATCTGATGGTTGCTTATCCGGGGCGTTTCACTGTTGTTTATTTTGTTGTATTGATTGTGATTGCCACTGTGGCGCTGATGCTGCCTGTGGCGTCTACTACTGGTCCTGCTGATCTGCTTACAGCGTTTTATACAGCGGTGTCTGCTCTGTCAACATGCGGTATTCCGATGGTGAACAGCAACGAGACTTGGAGCGGCTTCGGTCAGGGTGTCATTTTGCTGTCGATCCAGTTGGGAGGCCTTGGTGTTATGACGTTCGCCTCACTGGTATTGATGGCCACTACACGCCATCTGAAGGCGTCACAACGTTTACGTACTGCCAACGAACTGGGCTCATCCACGCTGGGTGATGTGAAAAGCGTGCTCACAGTGGTATTTGCTACCACTTTTACCATTGAGGCCATCACGTTTATTGCACTGTTCCCCGGACTACTCAACGTAAACGAAGGTAATTTTGCATACACCGCGTGGGAGGCACTGTTCTATGCCGTGTCATCGTATAACAACACGGGTTTTACTCCAGACGCCGCCGGATTGCACGTTAATAATCTGGCAATAGGATTACCGATTCTAGTCAGCGCTTTCTGTGGCACACTTGGATTTCCAGTGTTATTGAATCTTGCCCGTGCATTTCGAGGCCATGTTCCACCACGACGGTGGAAACTGCATACAAAGCTCACGCTGATCACCACCGGTGTACTGGTGTTGTGCTCATTGTTATGGTTTATAGCCGTTGAGTGGAATAACACGAGCATGTTCGCTGATGCTGATGTGGCTACACGTATCCGTGCTGCATTGTCGGCGGCGGTAATGCCACGATCGGCAGGTTTTGACTTATCTTGGGTGTCTGAAATGAGTGAACCCACCAAAGTATTTATGAGTGCCCTGATGTTTATTGGTGGTGGCAGCTCGTCAACTGCTGGCGGTATTCGAGTAACCACATTTGCTGTATTGTTCCTGACGTGCCGTGCAGCGTTTACTGGACATACCGACGTTGTGGCATTTCGACGCCGTATACCCACGCGCATTGTAATGCTGGCTATGAGCATAACCATAGTGTTCTTTCTTCTCACGTTTACGGCGACTATTGCACTGATGTTTATTACCGGCAAACCATTAACTGATGTGATGTTTGACGCGTGCTCAGCACTCAGCCTGGGTGGGTATTCACTGGGAATTGCGGATGCTGAACAACCAGCGTCTTTGCTGGTGTTGTCGGTGTTAATGATTGCTGGACGTATTGGTCCTACATCGGTGGTGTATATGCTCAGCCGGCCGCAAGCTCCCGATACTGTCCGATACCCAGAGGAAAGTATCATCGTCGGCTAGCTGAATAGTTGTTTTATGGAAAGGCAGAACAATGGCGGACAACACCCGCAGTGTGCTTGTGGTTGGTTTAGGGCGTTTCGGCAGCGCGGTGGCCACCACATTAGATGATTTGGGGCAGGATGTGCTCGCCGTTGATAAAGATGCCGAACTTGTTAATCGTTGGTCAACAATTCTGCCAACTGTGCAAGCAGATCTTACTGATGTTATGGCTGTTGAACAGATTGGTGTTTCTGAATTCAGTTCGGCAATTGTGGCTATTGGTGACAGTGTTGAAGCATCAGTGATTGTTACCGGTAACCTGTTAGACGCCGGTATTGACGATATTTGGGCAAAATCCGTGTCAGTACAGCATGCACGCATTCTTGAACGCATCGGCGCCAGGCATATTATTAATGCCGAAGCTGATGCTGGTAAACGTGTTGGTCACTTGGTATCGGGAAATTATCTTGACTACATTGAAATTGATGGCCCACATTCGGTGGTAAAAATCCACACACCAAACCATATGGTTGGCTATAGCATTGCCGACGCCAAAGTACACGAACGTTATGGCGTGACTGTTGTGGCTATCAAGTCACCAAACCGTGATCTCGAATACGGTTCCAAAGACCTGGTGATGCACCGTAACGACGAGCTGATCATTATGGGGACACAAGACCAAATCGAACACTTTATTCGCGGGTAAGAGTGTTTTTGATAATGTTTAATAGCTGAGAGAAAACAGGGCTATAGGAAGAATTTAAGGCTGCGAACTAAAGAAAAACCATAATTAGATTGTAATTCAGTTGCTATTTCCTTACTCTTGTTACACATATTGCTATATCTATGAACTATCAACCTCAGACCTATATTCAGTATTTATATATTAAATGTTTTTTGACGCTGAAATTTTCACAATTTGTAGCCTTTATTACTGACAATATATATTAACATCTACACATTACAATTACCTATCTTTTCACAAGAAAAACATAAAACCTAGGCCAAAATCATATTTTTATATACATACACAACTGATTCATCACTAGCAAATCATCATATTTTTAAAAGAGTTTTATTTTCCTCTCCTCCACCCCAATCACTCCCTTATCTTCTTACCCATTATCCGATAACGACTGCTATATTGCGTGTTGTTGTGGTTTGCTGGGTTGTTGTGTATACGCGCTGTGGGGTGGTTACCGCGAAGGGTATTTTGTTCTTGCCGGGGTTCTAGCACGCGGCTATATCCGTTTGACCTTGGCGACAACCAAGCGGTTGTTGCCGGTTATGACAAGCCAATGATCTATTACCCGTGAGTGTGTTTATGATGGCGAACATCCGGTATATCCCGATTTTTTCAGCGCCGTCGGCTCTGCCAAATTTCGAGCGTTTGTTGGGGATTGGTTCACGGTATGGGGCACAGCCGTCGCCGAATGACTTGGCGCAAGCGTTCATCATCAGTGAAGAGTTAATTGACGGGGATGCGTGCACGCTGGTGTTGGATATGGAACAACATCTCTTGGCAATACCGAAGAAGCATCTTCATGCAACAGCGTTCGGCTATCACGCGTGATCCGCATCGTCAGATCGTCCGGATACTGCCTTTCAACCGCACCTCGATCAGTTTCTCCATCCCCTACACAACGCGCATCCAACACTCAAGAGAACAGCTGGTAATTGCCCATCCGACGCGGCCTGCGCGTAACCTTCGACGTCTCTGCACTGCTCCGTCAGCGCCGAACAGAACGTTCCGACGCCCACAGTCCGCTCTCTTCACACATGCCGGCTTATACAGCCACTACAACTCGTTCTCGTTCAACACGAACCACAGGCCGCACCTCAGCTCCCGGTTCACCGTCTACACGCTTATGCCAACCATGCGGACAGTCTACTCTGACGCTCGATCTCTGCTCGCAGTGGAGCTTCTTGATCATGGCCCACTCATCAAGACAACAAGTGCGAATATCCTTGTCCCATGAGTGCAGAACCCTCCCCCGCTGGCATTTCCGAACACTTCCCGTCATAGGACGGTGTTGTGCACTTCTAAATAGAACCCGAAGTCATCTCCGTTTTGGTTTACGAGTGCGACATTCGCGGTAAGCGATAGGAAGATGCTGAAGATGACGATGACAGAATTCGAGACAACAATTGTAACCATTATCCACGAATGAGTGTAAGGATCACTGGAGTAGATAAAGTATTAAGAGAGGTGACGGGACTATGTTGACTAAAAAGATGTGATAACAAAACTCAAGAATGGCGAGCTTGCGCTGCAGGATATTACTACGAATGGATACCTGTGTTCTGTGACGCAACGCATCGGCAAAATAAAGCAGCCGAGAGGCGGTTATATCAAGCCGAAAGAATTCGAGCAGACCGAACTCACTGGAGGCGGCATTGACGACCTGTATCCTGAGGAAAACGTCCCCCCTGGCCTAGTCGGCATTGCCGTGGACTATCTTACACGATTCATGTCTGGAACCTCAGCCGAGAAAGCGTTTACGGTTTCTCGGACAGGTGCGCATAAAGTTCAACAACGCAAGCTTTTCGAGAAGCTAATACTAAATGTGCGCGGATTAGACAATAACTCCATAGATGCAGCCGTAAAACTATCTGGATTTGATTCGGCGTACAGGGCTGGGGTCACGACATATCGCCCTGTAGAAGATATTGCGCCTGACGCTCCCACGATTGAGAACATACGCGTTATGGTTGAGCGTTCACTGCGATTCCTTGATCAATATGGACC
This sequence comes from uncultured Bifidobacterium sp., assembly GCA_964417995.1. Classification (GTDB taxonomy): domain Bacteria; phylum Actinomycetota; class Actinomycetes; order Actinomycetales; family Bifidobacteriaceae; genus Bifidobacterium. Next base: position 517 of record CAYQJZ010000025.1, on the reverse strand, counting down.
GAAGGTGCTGGATGGACTGACTTTTGAAGGCGGATATACTGGCTATGTAGCTACTGGCGACGGTGACTTTCTGACAAACGACACCTTGTGGGATTTTAAGGTTTCAAAGCAGAAGCTTCAAAGCAAATATACCCTCCAGGTGCTCATGTATTGGCGTATGGGGCTTCATTCTATTCATCCTGAGTATAGGAATGTGAAATACCTTGGCATATACAATCCGCGCATAAATAAGGTGTATCGACTCGATGTAAACAACATTCCCACGGACGTAATTTCCGCGGTAGAAACCGAGGTTATCGGTTATTAACAGCTAATCGGCGTGATTGGTTAATTAATAGTTGATAGTGTCCGTTGTGTTGCACATTTTGCCCTATAATCCTGAAAAGCCTCCCTTTCTCATGTTCGAGAAACAGGAGGCTTTTCAACAGGTGGGTGTGACTTCTTTCTACCTAAGCAGTAACACCTTTTCTAGTAAGGGAGCACCAGAGCAGAAAGAACAAACACTGAGATAATACCG
>CAYQJZ010000024.1:26134-27602 GCA_964417995.1 uncultured Bifidobacterium sp. | reverse complement strand
AAAAAATGGAGCAACACGAACGCCCCAACGTCCGTGCGAAGACAATCGGGGCGTTCATCTGGACAGCTGTTCGACACCACACTGACATGTGTTGTGCGTTATATATACTGCTGAGCCTTTAAACCTTGACAGGCGAAGAAGACGGAAGTGTTCAGCACACCTTCCACATCCAGTTATGAGGATCATCAATCTCACCAAGTTGAATGCCCAGCAGTGTATTGCGCAGATCTAATGTCAACTCACCACTGTTGCCGTCACCCACAGTCACATCGAAGGCTTCCGACTTAAAACGACCAATTGGCGTAATAATGGCAGCGGTACCGCAGGCGAACACTTCAGTAACTTCGCCAGACTTAATATCGTCGATCAAATCGTCGAGTTTGATCATCGTCTCGACAACATCATGACCCTTGTCTTGCGCGAGTTGAATCAGCGAACGACGAGTCACGCCGGGCAGAATAGTGCCAGTCAGGCTTGGGGTTTCGATATGACCGTCTTTGTGAACGATCATCATATTCATACCGCCAAGTTCTTCGAGATAAGTCCTGGTGGCAGCATCAACGAAGCACACCTGCTCGCAGCCTTGTTCCATGCCACGATATTCACCAAGCAATGAGGCTGCGTAGTTACCACCACACTTAGCAAAGCCCGTACCACCGGGTCCTGTGCGGAACCACTTGTTTTCCACCCAGATGTTCACCGGCTTCACACCACCTGGGAAGTATGGGCCAGACGGGCTGGCAATCACGCAATAGTCAACCTCTTCCGGGGCACGCACACCAAGGAACGGTTCTGAGGCGAACATGAACGGACGCAGATACAGTGTGTATTCGCGACGCGTTGGTACCCATGCTGCGTCACGCAGAACAAGAGCCGCACAGGAGCCAAGGAAGTCATCAATGCTTAACTCTGGCAGATACATGCGCTTTGCAGAGTTCTGGAAACGTTCAGCATTCGCGTCTGGACGGAACATCCACACTGACCCGTCAGCATGCTTGTATGCTTTAAGACCTTCAAAAATCTCTTGCGCATAATGTAATACCGAAGCGCCCGGATCCATCTTGAGTGGTGCATACGGTTCGATACGACGGTCACTCCACCCCTCGCCTTTGGTCCAGCTCATATGAGCCATGTTGTCCGAGAAGATCTGACCGAATGCCGGCTTGTCAATCAGCTCCTGGCGTTTAGCATCAGAAGCCGGGTTGTCGTTAGGCAGTACGGTGAAAGGTTCAGCAAGCTTGGTCAGCTTCGAGGGGTCATGATGGGATTGTTCACTCATGTCACTCTTCTTTTCTGTCGCACTATGGCGGCTTCACTGCGGTTGTTTCCGAGGCAAACTCGGTTCTCCCTGACACTGTCTCACATGCCGTGTGGCGCGCCCGGGTGATGGTTCACAATACGACACTGACTGTAGCACGCATGTGGTGCACTCAATACCTGTTGTACCGACTGATGGCTTGTGTGAACC
>CAYQJZ010000024.1:22772-26034 GCA_964417995.1 uncultured Bifidobacterium sp. | reverse complement strand
TTTCGTAACACATGTACGCAAGAACGCAAACACCCCGGCGTTACGACCGGGGTGTTGAACAAGTCTGAATGGTTGTTCAGGCGTGTTACGCCTTATATCACTCAGAGTCCGAGCTGTCGGCAGCTTCCTCAGCGGCAGACTCTGTGGAGGCATCCTGCGGAACCTCTACGGTAACAACCGACTCAGTGATGTTGTCTACGTCGAGTTCCACACCTTCTGGCAGCACGATGTCTTTAGCGAATACCTTGTCGCCATTGGTCATACCGTCAACGTTCACAACAATACGCTCCGGCAGGTTGGCCACATCGGCGTGCACGGTCAGCGTCTGAATATCAACGAATGCTACAGCAGCACCCTTCGGATTGCCTTCAACGAACACCGGTACGTCAACGTCGATCTTCTCGCCGGCCTTAACCTCGTAGAAGTCTACGTGTTCGACGATACGCTTAACGGGGTTGCGCTGTACATCCTTAACAACAGCCATATGCTTCTCGTCGCCAGCCACAATGGTGAACAAAGCGTTGACGCGACGCAGAGCAAGGCTTGTTTCCTTCATCGGCAGTTTAACGAACATAGGCTCGGTACCACCGGAATAGATGGTTGCAGGAATCAGGTTAGCCGCGCGCATGCGACGGGCAGCGCCCTTACCAAATTCGGTACGCAGTTCGCCCTGCAGGGTGATAGTATCAGCCATGATTGGCCTCCTTCGGTATTGCTTGTCGTTCTGTCTGTTTGACGCCACGACGCGCCGCAGAACAAGCCCGAAAAGCAGGCCATATAAGCGCCGAGTCGATTACGGAAGCTCACACGTAATCACGTTAGGGCTTCCCTCGCCAAAGCAACAGCAGTAAGTATACGCGTACCGGTGACTTTTCTTACAAGACTGTGCGTTGTCATCCTTCTTGGACACTGGTAGAGCGTTAGACTAGGAGTCACATCACGACTGCCTGTACGGGAACGAGGTTGCAATGTCGCAGACACGCCGAACCCTGACCACCACGAATAAAGTTCTTATCGCATCCGGCATAACTGCTGCCGCTCTAACTGGCGTAGTGGTCACTGCATCATCCATCGCATTTGACGCAGCTTTTAACACTGCTACCCACCGTCGTTTTATGGAACATTTAGAACGTATAGGCATTAATCAACCTCAAGATAACAGTGTACATCACGATGCTGTTGAAGAGGCCGAGGCTGAGGATTGGTTTGTTGAATCCCGTCAACCGATAACAACCACCAGCGACGATGGGTTAACACTGCACGGATGGCTCTTCGACGCTGATCGCGCACAACCACGAGAACACCTGTATGCGATATGCTGCCACGGTTACACCGGAGAACCAGCAGAAATGGCTAAATACGCCCATCGTTACGCAGCAATGGGATTCACTGTTCTGGTACCAGCAATGCGCGCACATGAACTCAGTGAGGGACGCTACGTTGGCTGGGGTTGGTTAGATCACCTCGACCTATTGCAGTGGATCTCAGTAATCATTGACAGCGATCCCGAAGCCCGTATTTTGTTACACGGCAACTCCATGGGCGGCGCCGCTGTCATGCTTGCCGCCGGCAGCCCCGCACTGCCACGCAACGTTATCGCAGCCATTGAAGACAGCGGATACGCATCAGGCTGGGACCAAATAATGACTGTCGCCCGCACCAACTATCACCTGCCCACATGGCTGGCATATCTCGTTGTCAACTGCATCAGTCTAATCTGCCGACATCGTGCTGGATACTCACTACGCGACACCTCTTGTGTCAACGCACTCCGCCATGCCACAATCCCCATGCTTTTTATCCACGGCGGCAACGACACCATCGTCTCCCCCACCTCACTCGACCGCAACTTCGACGCCTGCGCCAGCATCGACCGACAAAAACTACTCATCCCCGGCGCACCACACGTATCCGCAGCATCCACAGCACCCACCCGATATTGGCGACGAGTCACCAACTTCGTCACACGCATATTTGACCTGGACTAACTAAAAACTCACAGTACGCTCAATTTGCTCAAACAAACCGTCTGAGTAAAATACCACACACATATGCGTCCTACACGCGGCGCACATGCCAGGTAACAGAGGAGCGTATATGGATATCGATCAGCTGAAACAGCTCGACACTATCGCCACCTTGGGCACTATCAGCGCTGCAGCAGACGAACTCCACATCCCCCAACCCACACTAAGCCGCTCAATACGACGCCTAGAACAAGAACTCGGCCACGACCTACTGCTACGCCGTGGCCGCCACATCGAAATCAATGACGCTGGACGACTCGCCCTGGAATACATCCGCCCCATGCTACGAGACGAACGCCTCATGCGAGAAGCACTCAACCAACTCACCACAACCGAGCACGTTCTACGCATCGGCACAGTAGCCCCAACACCCCTATGGCACCTCAGCTCACTGATCATCGAACGCTTTCCCGACATCACGTTCTCCTCAACAACAATCCCCCAACACGACATCACACAATCACTTACCAATAACACGATAGCTCTTGCTATTTCTCACGGTGATGTAGTGAATCCAGAGTTCCGCTCATGCTCATTGGTGGAAGAAAATCTGTACGTGGTGTTGTCCAATGATCATTCTCTCGCGCAACAAAAAACGGTAACATTCCGCCAGCTTGATGGAGAGACGTTTCTGCTGTGTGCTGCTGTTGGATTCTGGCGTGACGTATGCGACACTTATGTGCCTAATTCGCATTTTATTGTTCAAGAAGACCATGAAATATTCGCTCAACTGGCAACCAACACGCGTACAGCTTATTTCACTACTGATGCACCATCGCAATGGCAGTTAACAGTCGGAGAAAACCATACTGCCATACCAATTGCTGATGAGGCAGCCCACGCGTCTTTCTATTTGGTTATGCGAGCGGATGCTGATGGTCATCCACGTGAGGTTTTTGAATGGATTGCTGAGCATAATGCCAGTACCAGCAGTCTTACACAATAGTTTTTACGTTTCTTTTAATACCCTCACATTGGACTGTCTTTCCGCTTCTTGAACACGAGCCCTGTTGACTCAGCGTGAACACAATTTATGCAAGAGACTGGATACCAACGAATAATTAAAACCAAGTGACAATACATGACACACTTTTATCTCCCTAATTCCCATTTCGCAGAGTTTATATCCACGCTGGGTTAACAGAGCCAAATGGAAAGACAGTTTACTATGAAACTGTTCTACAGCTTCGTTGCTGGCATGATTGTCAAAGTAATTATTACAGTAATCAGGCTAT
>CAYQJZ010000024.1:0-22672 GCA_964417995.1 uncultured Bifidobacterium sp. | reverse complement strand
GACCAGAAAGCCAGTGAGTACGTGTTAGTTGACAAGCTCCTTGACAGCAGCGGTCACAGCCTGCAATCCGGACTTCGCATCACCAAACAGCATCTGCGTGTTGTCCTTGAAATACAGCTCGTTGTCAATGCCTGCATAGCCACGGCCACGGCCACGCTTCATTACGACAACATTCTGTGCCATATCAACATCGAGAATTGGCATACCGGAGACAGCAGTGCCGGGCTTGCGAGCAGCGGGATTGGTGACGTCGTTAGCACCAACCACCAGTGCAACGTTCGCCTGCGGGAACTGCGGATTGATATCGTCAAGGTCAATCAGCTCCTCATAAGGCACGTTGGCCTCGGCGAGCAGCACGTTCATATGACCAGGCATACGACCAGCGACCGGGTGAATTGCGTAGGAAACGTCAACACCGTGCTCTTTGAGCATCTGACCAAGATCAGCAAGTTCTCGCTGAGCTTGTGCCTGTGCCAAGCCAAAGCCAGGTACAAAAATAACCTTTTCTGCGTAAACAAGCTGCACAGCCACATCGTCCGCAGTGGTTTCTTTCATGGTGCCTTCAGTACCATCATCACCGCCAGCAGCAGATGAGCCGCCGCCAAAACCACCAGCGAGCACGCTGAGCAATGGTCGGTTCATAGCCTTCGACATATCAATGGACAGGGTTACGCCGGCCGCACCAACAAGGGCTCCAGCCACAATCAACGCAATGTTGTTGATTGCCAAACCACTCATAGCTACAGCCGTACCGGTGCATGCGTTGAGTACGGAGATCACCACGGGCATGTCAGCGCCGCCGATCGGAATAACAAACACCAAGCCGTAGCACAGTGCAAACACGGTGGTGAGAACGCTCCACAGCAGACGGTTCTCTGGCTGCACGCACAGCATGACGAACGACAGCACAGTCAGAACAATAAACACCACATTGAAAACGCCCTTAGCAGGCAGGGTGAGATTGCGAATAACCTTGATTCCTTGCAGTTTGCCAGCAGCGATCAGCGAACCGGTGAATGTAACCGAGCCGATCATAATACCCAAACCAGCGGTGATAAGAACTACGGTAGTTGGCAGTTCTTCAGAAGTGAGAATGTCATTCAATGCCACCAAGGCAGCTGCTCCGCCACCAACTGTGTTGAACACAGAAACCAGCTGCGGCATGTCGGTCATTTTGACTTTCTTCGCCGACACTACACCAGCAACAGCACCAATGACAATGCCCACAATAAGCAGTACAACGGCAACGATATGGGTAAATCCGTTAGAAAGCTCATCAGTAAACAGCACAATGAACGCCATTGCCACGGCCAGAATCATGCCAGCTGCGGAGATTTGATTGCCACGGCGAGCAGTCTTTGGTGAATTCATCAAATGCAAGCCGATAACAAAAATTACAGCGGAGATCAGGTAAACAAACCATTCAATTACGCCCAACGGCGTGCTCAGAGTTTCTGCGAGGGTATCCATTACTTGGACTCTTCCTTCTTCTTCGACTTGTCAGACTTGAACATCTCCAACATGCGATCAGTGACCACGTAGCCGCCAACCACGTTCATCGTGCCCAGCACGGCTGCCAGGAAGATGAACACCCAGGCGAGCGGCGATTCGGCATGTGCAGCCACAATAACAACGCCGACAATAACAATGCCGTGAATGGAATTGGCACCCGACATCAGTGGCGTATGCAAGGTTGCAGGAACCTTGCCAATAACCTCAACGCCGATCAACAGCGCGAGAACAAACAGGGTGATCGCTACAACGATATCCATTAATTTCTCTCTTTCCTTTTACTGTGCTCGACCGGCAACCACAAGGGCATTGTCAAGCTCGTCGTCGAGATTCATGGACAGCGCACCGTCGTGCACAAAGTGTGCGAGCACGTCGGCTACGTTGCGAGCCAATAAATTCGATGCCGTGTTTGATACTTCAGAAGCCAAGTATGGTGCGCCAATGATTGTCACACCGCCGTCGGTAACCTGAGTACCAACCTGCGAACCTTCAACATTGCCGCCAAGATCACTGGCAGCACAGTCAACAATCACCGCGCCGCGCTTAAGACCATCGACACCAGCCTTAGTGAGTAGCACCGGCGGCTTGCGTCCAGGAACCTTAGCTGTAGTGATAATAATGTCGAATCCAGCAGCCTTCTCGTCTACCGCAGCCTGCTGAGCAGTCTGTTCCTCAGCGGTGAGCTGACGTGCATAGCCACCTTCGCCTTGTCCTTTGGAGAAATCTAATCCCAGGTCAAGGAATTTGGCACCCAGAGATTCCACTTCACCTTGTGCAGCTGGTCGCACATCGTATGCCGTAACAACAGCACCAAGACGGCGTGCGGTACCAATTGCTTGCAAACCAGCGATGCCTGCACCTAATACGAGTACTTTTGCCGGACGAATTGTGCCAGCAGCAGTAGTCATCATCGGCAGGAATGAGCCGTAAGCGTTAGCGGCAACGAGTACAGCCTTATAGCCCATTACCGAATTCTGTGATGTCATCTCGTCCATCGACTGGGCAGAACTGAGCTGTCGTGGCAGTTTTTCCATGCCAATACCCACAAGCCCAGCCTTCTCAAGTGAATCAACATACTCTGCGTCAGTAAATGAACCCAGCATGCCGATTACCCACGTTCCCTTCTTCAGGCGTGCGATTATCTCAGCATGGGGTCGATCAATAAATCCGAGCGCGTCAGCGCGAGCAATAACGTCGTCAGCAGACACAACCTCGGCCCCTGCTTTGACGTAATCCTCATCCACATAGTGGGCAGCGTTACCAGCGCCGCTTTCAATCAGGCAGGTCACGCCCGCCTTGTGCAACCGTGTGACAATATCTGGCGTCAAAGCGACGCGAGATTCATTCTCCGACGTCTCATTAAGTACGCCGAAAACCACGGTGGCTTGTGCTGTTTCAGCCATATGAGCCTTCCTTATTGCACACAAGAACTGTATACGTACAGCGCTCTAGTCTAACGAAAGAGTGGATTTTTGACAGAAGTCATCCACAATGCAGTCTCACCTGTGGCGAACTTTGAATTTTCTACTGTTAGAAGAAATCATGAACTCTATACGTTTTTGTCGTTGTGACACGACTACGTACCCAATAAACAGCATGTTCTGTGCTACACACAATGGCTTTACTGGCTGTGACTTACGCTACCGTAAGATGACGTGTTCGCGCGTAACGACTAGTATTCGACTCAGAGGCCACACAAAAGGCTAAGGAGCAACACGTGTCTGTTATCACCTCTGTAAAGAAAGCCACTACCAATCTGACGAGGAAGGTGCTCAGCCTCAATGACGACTTTGAGCACCCCATTAGCAACAGTTCCCTTGGAGGCCCTGATTACGCGTCTGAACAAGGTGCCCCTCTTAACAGCGTTGCTTTGCCGTATACCAAGCAGTGGGGTAATAACCGGCCGACAGTGACCTGCATCGATCCAGAAAGCGGTTTGCTTACCGCCTATACCGAGGGCATCACCCCCATTGATGAAGGTATGAGCGTATATGACTTGTATGCGCAGCGTGCTGAGCGTATGGGCGACGACCCACTGTATACCTTTAAAGTTGACGACACATGGGTCACAAAAACAGCCAATGAGTTTTTACAAGACGTCCGTATTACAGCCAAAGGCATGATGCAACGTGGATTAAAGAAAGGCGACGCCGTTGCGTTAATGTGCCGAACAAGCTACGAATGGAACGTCATTGACGCTTCTGTTATGGCGTGCGGCGGCGTTCTTGCCACTATTTATGAAACAGATTCAGCTGAACAGATTCGTAATATCGTCAACAATTCTGATGCCAAACTGTTAATTGTTGAAACGGTAGAGATGCGTAACACAGCTGGCGACGCCATAACTGAATGCCCATCGTTGGAAGCAATTCTGTGTGTGGAAACTGGAGCTCTCGACCAGATTCGCGCTTATAGCAACCAGGTAAGCGATGAAGAACTTGATGCTCGCATCGATTCAGTTAAGAAAACCGATCTGTGCTCAATTGTGTACACGTCCGGGTCTACAGCTGCACCAAAGGGTGTGGAAATGACGCATGAGCATTACTGCACCACAGCGTTAACGCTTCCTCCATATATGCCAGAATTGCTTCACGATAAATCTGGTTCCATTCTGCTGTTCCTACCGCAAGCACATACTTTTGCACGCGCAATCAATTACATTATTGCAGCCAGTGATATTCGTGCCTATATTGCCGGGGGCATCTCTACACTGATCACCGATCTGCAAGAAGCTAAGCCAACGGTGATGATTGTTGTTCCACGTGTACTGGAGAAGGTGTACAACGCTGCCTCTCAGAAAGCTGGACACGGTGTAAAAGGTGTGGCGTTTGCTGCCGCTGTTGTTGCAGCTCAAAATTATATGAAGGAACTCAGCTCTACCGGCAAAGTCAGTACGATGACGAAAACACGTCGAGCTGCTTACGATCCGCTTGTCTATTCGACACTGCGACAAGTGTTGGGTGGGCGTACTAAGTGGATAGTTACCGGTGGCGCTCCGCTTGATCCGGAACTGCTTGCCTTCTTCCGCGGCGCACATATTCCTGTTTTTGAAGGGTACGGTTTAACAGAGACTACGGCACCGTGTGCGTTTAATCCCCCCAATACCCCTTTCATGCCAGGATCTGTGGGCATCCCTTACCCAGGTTTTGAACTTCGCATTAGCGAAGAGGGTGAGATTCAGGTGCGTGGCACAGCTCTGTTCCCCCGCTATCACAAGAATGCTGAGGCAAGTGCTGACTCGTTTACTGATGATGGATGGTATTCAACTGGCGATCTTGGACGCTTAGACAATGAGGGTTTTCTGTTTATCACTGGCCGTAAGAAGGATTTGATTATTACAGCTGGCGGTAAAAACGTGGCACCGCGTCCAATTGAGGAAGTTATTCAGCGTTGTGAATTTGTGTCTCAGGCGGTGGTCTTGGGTGATAAGCGACCGTTCATTTCTGCTCTGGTCACACTTAATGAAGAGACGCTGCGCCCATGGTTAGAGTCGAAAGGTCTCGACCGTGATATGCCGATGGAAGAGGCTGCTGACAACGCTGTGGTTCGTGCTGAAGTGCAACGGTATATTGACAAGGCGAATGAGGGTGTTTCCCGTGCTGAATCTGTGCGCAAGTTTATTATTGTGCCTGAAGAATTCACTCAAGAGAACGGGTTGATGACTGCGTCAATGAAGGTGATTCGTCCTAAGGTAATTCAGCATTACGCTAATCTGTTGAACACACAAATGTACACTGCCAGGCGTTAACGTTCTGACATTACTTGCCGCAACATAGTCGATAGTGGTTGGCCTGCATCCGTGTAGTAAGGATGCAGGCCAACGCATTTTTATTTTCTTTATTGCTTCCACTGCTACTTGCATCAACGAATCCTCAACAATCGATAAGCCAACCAAAACTTGAGCTTCACCAGTTGACTAGCTGAGGCGTTGTTGACAGTCCACTGGACTGTCAACAGCCGAAGGGAGCAGTCGCTAAGACTGCGACGGATCCTAAGTAACTGAGAAGCCGGCTAAAAGCCGAGCTTCTCCAGTTGCTTAGGATCAGACTGCCATCCTTTAGCAACCTTCACGTGTAAATCAAGCCGTGCTTTGCGCCCTATAATGCGGTTTACTGGCGTACGAAGTTTCTTCTTGACCTTAACCAGATGCGAGGCTCCTTTGCCGATAATAATAGGCTTTTGTGAATCACGTTCGACGTAAATCGACACAATAACCTGCACCTTGTCATCCGGTTCGCTGGTTTCCTCATCTTCGGGGTATTCAATGGAATCGACAACCACAGCCAATGAGTGTGGCAGTTCATCATCTAATTCTTCCAGGAATGCACCGCGCACGAGTTCAGCGATAGTGTCTTCAGGGCGTTCTTCGGTGACCTGATCGTCCGGATACATCTGTGGACCTTCCGGCATGTTGTTGACCAGTACAGAACGTACTTCAGCGAGATTATCATTGGCGAGTGCGCTTACTGGCACGATGTCGGTGAAGTCTGCAAATTGTTGAATTTCGAGAAGTTTATTGATTAGAGCTGGTTTGTCGAGTGCGTCGATTTTGGTGACGATGGCGATTAGTGGTACGCGCCATTTAAGACTGCCATCGTCGCGTTTTGTGGCAAAGTCTGCTCGTAACCGGCTGAGAATACGCTTATCGCCGGGTCCTATTCCTTGGTCTGCAGGTAGTAGGAATGCTACGGCGTCTACGTCGGAAAGTGATTCATCGACGATGTCGTTAAGTCGTTGGCCGAGTAGTGTACGCGGTTTGTGAATGCCTGGGGTGTCGACGAGTACGATTTGTGCGTTGTTGGTGGTGAGAATTCCGCGGATAGCTTTGCGTGTGGTTTCTGGCCGAGATGAGGCGATGGCAATTTGTGTGCCAACGAGTGCGTTGATCAGTGTGGATTTGCCGACGTTTGGTCTGCCGACAACGGCAACAAATCCTGAACGATAGGGATGTTGTGTGCTTGTGGTGGCTTCGCTCATTATTGTTCCTTTGTCTCTTTGTCGCGTCGGCTTTCGGTATGCTGCTCAGTATTCTGCTCTGTGTTGTCGTTAGTGTCTGTGTCAGTTTCGACGTTTGCGGGTTCAGCGACAATGGTAGACACTTTCTTGCGTCGGCCGGCGGAGTCTACTGCTGTTAATCGTATTCCGCATGTCACTGCAGAGGCGCCTACAATTGGTACTTGGCCGATCAGTTTGGTGAGCAATCCGAATACTGTGTCGACATCGTCTTCGTCAATGTCGATTTCGAATAGTTCGCCGAGTGTGGCAATGGGTGTGCGGGCGGGCATGCTCCATGTGCGGTCGCCAACAAGTTCTGGTTCAGCATGTTGAGTGCGATCATGTTCGTCTTCGAGTTCGCCAACGATTTGTTCGATAGTGTCTTCAATAGTGACCAGTCCAGCGATACCGCCGTATTCGTCGACAACAACGGCAACGTGTTGACGGCTGCGTTGCATCTCGTGGAATAAGTCGTCAACAGGTTTGGATTCTGGAATCAGCATGGGAGTGCGGCAGATGGTGTCTACACGACGTTCGCGTGCTGCGGGGTTGAATGCGGTGGCGCGTACGGCATCCTTGAGGTAGGCAATACCGATTAGATCGTCGACGTCGTCGCCAATGACTGGGATGCGGGAGAATCCGGAACGTGAGCACAATTTCAGCATGGATTCGAGTGTTTGTTCGCAACTGATGCAGATCATATCGGTGCGTGGCACCATAATCTCGCGTGTGAGTGTGTCTGACAGTTTGAGAATGTTGCGCATCATTTCGGAAACTTCTGGATCAAAATCTCCGGTTTCCACTAATCGGTCGAGCATGGTACGACCCTGCTCTTTTTGGAGTTTTTCGAGTTCTTCATCGTCAGACAGTTCAGATGAATGATGACGCCGTGATGAGTTCTGCCCACCGATACGTGTAAAAGGTGTTAGGGCAACAGCCGCTGACACTAAGCCGGCATGTTTGATCATAATGTCAACCGGTTTTAATGCTCCCATTGAACGCGGGCGAACAAGAATTGATACGACAGCAATAATGAGGGCGAAAATAACACCGCAAACCAGTTCCAGCCACAGTGGTGCTCCACACAGTGAAGCGATGCACATTGCTAACACGCCATCAAGCACGTTACAGGTGATACGGAAGAATACGCAGGACCCTGCTGTTGAATTACGGTTTACAATGAGCTTTTGCACCTTGTGGATGCGGTCGATGTGCTTCATGCGTGTGAATTGGCTCATCTCCTGATCGGTGCGCGTCTCGAGCACGAGATTGTTCAGGCTGGCTCGTGTTACGCGTGACACCGCTCCTTCAGCTAACGACATTGTTAGCGACAGCCATATCAGTAGGATGGCAATCACTGTAAGTACTGCGATTACCACTATTAGGGATGGGTCATCAACGCCCATCGTCATCACCTCATTTTCTTGTTGCTATGCCCGCTTCGTTCGATGCGGTGGGTTTGATCGTATTCTGCTAACAGATCTGGTGTGCCGGGTGGCAGTTGGGCTGGGTTTTCAGCTCCTTGACGTAAGGCGAAGAAGGTGAGAAGTAACTGACGTTGGAGTCCGAACATTTGCCGTTCTTGCTCGTGGTTGACGTGGTCGTAGCCTAGCAGGTGCAAAATTCCGTGGATGGTTAGCAGCATCATCTCTTCCATGGTGCTGTGTCCAGCAGCTGCCGCCTGTTGAGCGGCTACCCATGGGCATAGAACAATGTCACCGAGAATGCCTTCAACAGGTGTATGCCCGTCCCCTGGTCGTAATTCGTCCATGGGGAAGCTCATCACATCGGTAGGCCCTTCGAGATTCATCCACCGCATGTGCATATCGGCAATGGGTTCAGGGTCAACGAAGATGATTGACAGATCTGATTGTGTGCTGACGCGCATCTGGTCGAGTACCCACACTCCTAAATCTGAGAACACTTTGGGGTCAATAATCCATTCGGTTTCGTTGGTTACTTCAACGCTCATCGTTTATTCTCCGCTGCCTGTGTGAGGCTGGTTGTAATCACCGTGAGATGTGGTATTTTCTGCAGTATCTGCAGTCGTTGTAGTCTTTGTGATTTCTGTATTTTCTGTATTCTTAGTGTTGTTGGCACGTCTGATATTTGCACTATTCTGCGTAGTTCCAGTCCTTGCAGCACGTGTATTTGATGAACCCGTGCCGATATGGTTGGCGTGACGATCATAAGCTTCAACGATTCTGCCCACTAATTCATGGCGTACAACATCTGAGGGTTCAAGATGTGCAAAAGCAATATCGTCAATTCCTCCGAGAATACTTTCGATTGAGGCGAGTCCTGAATGAGGCACGGTCAGGTCAATCTGTGTAATGTCACCGGTAATGACCATCGTTGTGTTGAAGCCCAGACGAGTGAGGAACATTTTCATCTGCTGTTCGGTGGTGTTTTGAGCCTCGTCAAGGATAACAAAAGCGTCGTTCAGCGTACGTCCGCGCATGTAAGCAAGCGGTGCAACTTCAATATCACCGTCATCAATATAGTGACGTAGTTGTTCTGCACCGAGCATGTCTGACAGTGCGTCGTACAACGGTCGCAGGTAGGGATCCACTTTCTCGTTCAGTGTTCCGGGTAGGAAGCCTAGATTCTCTCCGGCTTCAACAGCTGGGCGAGTCAGAATGATGCGTCGCACTGTACGATCTTGAAACGCTCGTACGGCTTTAGCAACGGCCAAATACGTTTTGCCAGTGCCTGCAGGGCCGATGGCAAAGGTGATTGTATGTTTTTCGATAGCATTCACATAAGCGATCTGACCTGCTGTTTTAGGCCGAACAGGCGTACCGTTTGCGAATGTGATCACACCTGGCATATGCGGTTTACGGTGTCCAGCAATCTCATCGCGTCGAGAATAGTCGCTAATAGAGGTTTTCTTATCGTTTGTTGGAGATATACGACTGTTGCTGTTATTACTGCAGTTACGGCGTGTGCGATTGGTTAGCACATTCTGTTCGAGTAATCGTCGAACAGTGTCGGCGTCCATTGGTGCAGTGTAAGCAGCTTGAATAATTGATTCCACAATTTCTTCGGCGTGTGCCGCATCAGCTTCTGTTTGTTTGGAATGCGACATAATTGCTACGCGGTTGCCGCGCACAATAATTGTCAGTTCAGGGAATGCTCGTTCAATTTCGCGAATGATCTCATCGACAGGGCCGAGTACAGCAACAGGATCAAGCTGCGATGGGATGGTGATGGTACGTGTGGTGGTGGCCAAGAAAACCCTTCCAGAAAGTGGCTGGTTTAATAAACAGCAGGATGCGTAAGGATGCGTATGCTGGTGGTTACTCGTCAAGAACCTCGCCAGTGAGTACATGGGCGTGAGCGTGGAACACGGTTTGACCGGCGTCTCGACCAGAGTTGAATATCAAACGGTAGTCGCCGTGGAATTTCTCGTCGGCAATTTTCTGTGCGACGCTTACCATATGGGCGAGTTGTTCGGGATCGGACTGGGCTAGTTCGCTGACGTTGGCAACATGATTGCGGGGAATAATCAGCACATGCACTTTAGCTTGGGGATTGATGTCTGCAAAAGCGTAGGTGGTGTCGTCTTCGTAAACTTTCTCACTGGGAACGTCCCCGGCAAGAATCTTGCAAAACAGGCAGTCCGGATCACTCATAGTATTCTCTTTCCTCTGACGGTTGCTGACATCTATCGTATTGCGTTGTTCGGATATTGAGCGTAACTTTCGTAACCGGTGGAAAGTAGCAAACATGAAAGGCTTGTAACTTACCGGGGAATGTCGATGGAACAACAAAACGGTCATCATGGTCATTACGGCCATTGCTCGTTGAAGGGCTGATCTAGTTAACTGATTGGCAGACACCAATGCGCTTGTTCTAAAGTCTACGAATATCGGCCCAATGTTCGAGACAGCAGAGATAACGCTACAGGCCCAGCTGTTGATGCTCGCAGAATATTCTGTCCTAGAACACAGCTCAACGCTCCTGCTCGAACAAAAGATGCCACCTCGTCGTCGCTAATTCCCCCCTCGGGGCCAACCACAACAGTGACAGTCCGTGTTTTTCCGTCAGACAGGCAACGGTCAGTCATTCTGTCAACCTCGTGTTCAACCTCTGACCATGTACTGGTTGCGTCCTGATGTAGCACGATTACTATGTCACCGTATACGCAGGCACGTCGACAGATCGCTGCGATTTCAGTACTGGACACGCAATCATCAAGTTCAGGTACCCAACAGCGGCGGGACTGTTCACTGGCCGCCTGTAATGTCTGTTGCCATTTGCGATCAGTACGACCAGATTTCCATTTGGCAATTGAACGATCAGCAGACCATGGCACCACACGATCTACACCAATTTGTGTCGCTACATCGATGGCTTGTTCGTCATGCCCGTTCTTGGCTAACGCTTGGATAAGGCATAACCGTGTAACAGGTTGCGGTGTGCGGCCAAATTCCAACACCTCTACCTGCCCTTGCTCAACATCAGCCACCACAGTGCGTATTCGCAGTCCCTGACCGTCTGACAACGTCATTGCGTCACCGTCACGCAGCCGCATGGCTTGAAGTGCGTGTCGCCGTATCCGTTGCGGCAAGGTAATCCTCCACCCTTCATGAATCTCATCACTGTTTACAGGCACATCATCATGGTCGAGATCGAGAAGAAAAAGAGGTTCAGTCATGTTTTCTAGGCTACACAACACCCTTCATACAACGACACACCGAGTTGCACGCCAGATACTGTGTGCTATAGTTCTTTTCTGTTGCCTGACGGCGCCTTGTCCGGGTGGCGGAATGGTAGACGCGCTAGCTTGAGGTGCTAGTGCCTATTTATACAGGCGTGCGGGTTCAAGTCCCGCTCCGGACACCCTAGAAACCCCTTGCTTGTCAAGGGGTTTTGTTGTATCTGAGTATTTGCACACAACACGACGAGCTAAATTAGGAAGGCGCAGGGTACGACATGCAGTTCATTCACCTCGACTCCATTGAAGACGAACGCGTCGCCGCCTACACTAATCTCACTGAACTGCAGCTCCGTAACCGCTTGGAACCTTCAAAAGGGCTGTTTATTGCTGAATCTCCCAAGGTTATTGACCGTGCATTGGCAGCAGGTCGTGAACCATTATCTCTGCTGGTCGAACAGCCGTGGATCGACGGTATGGCTGATACTTTCCGTGTTATTGATGAACGTTGGGGCATGAATATTCCTGTTTATGTGGCTTCTCCTGAACAGCTCAAATGTCTTACCGGCTACCGTCTGCATCGTGGCGCATTGGCAGCAATGAGGCGTTGGACTCTTCCCAGCGTGCACGAGGTGTGTCAGAATGCGCGTCGTATTGCAGTAATGGAGAATATTGTCGATCATACGAATGTTGGTGCGTTAATGCGTTCTGCTGCTGCACTTGGTGTTGATGCACTGTTGGTGACGCCAAGTTGTGGTGACCCGTTGTATCGGCGTGCTGCTCGTGTGTCAATGGGTACCGTGTTCCAAATTCCGTGGACTCGGATTGGTGAAGACGTTTCGCAATGGCCTAATGACGGTATGGCTGAACTGTCGTCGTTAGGATTTACTACCGCAGCAATGGCACTTGATGACAATTCGATTACCCTGGATGATCTTGTTCAACGACTGAACACTGATAGCAGCGACCCCATGTATATTCACAAACTGGCGATGATTTTTGGCACTGAAGGTGATGGTTTATCTCGTCATACTATTGCTGCAGCCGATCTGACGGTAAAGATTCCCATGAAACATGGAGTAGACAGTCTCAATGTGGCAGCTAGTAGTGCTGTAGCTTTTTATTCGACAAGAATTCGCTGAAAAGTCAATGACTTGTGAGCGTCTTGTGTTGCAGTTTGAAAAAAGTATGCAATTATTGACTACTGTAAGTGATTTGCAAAGATGCGAATCAAGATCTAGCAGTGCGGTGTCGCAAAGACGCTTCTAAGAGAGGAGTTATCGGATGTCGAAAAAGAATCCGAAGATTCTGTCCATCGTACTGGCGGGCGGCGAGGGAACCCGTCTGATGCCGCTGACCAGGGATCGCGCCAAGCCGGCAGTTCCTTTTGGTGGCGTGTTCCGACTCGTTGATTTCCCGTTGAGCAATTTGGTTAACTCTGGATATCAGCAGATCATTGTGCTCACCCAGTACAAGTCTCACTCCCTTGATCGTCATATTTCTCTAACATGGCGCTTCTCACAACTGTTGGGCAACTACGTATCCCCTGTTCCGGCACAGCAGCGTCTTGGTAAGCATTGGTATCTTGGCTCGGCTGACGCTATTTACCAGACCATCAACATTATTGAGGATGTGCGCCCTGACATTGTTGTCATTGTTGGCGCTGACCACGTGTACCGTATGGATTTCAGCCAAATGGTGCAACAGCATATCGATTCTGGCGCTGAATTCACTGTTGCTGGTATTCGTCAACCATTGAGTCAGTCGAATCAGTTTGGTGTTATTCAGGTTGACCCGGACCATCCTAATATGATCCACTCCTTCCAGGAGAAGCCTGAAACTACCACGGGGCTTCCTGATGATCCCAATTCTTTCCTCGCGTCAATGGGCAACTATGTTGCCAACACCGATGCTCTGTTTGATGCGTTAGCCAAGGATGAGAAGGCGGAAAACACCAAGCACGATATGGGTGGTGATATTGCCCCGTACTTTGCTAGCCGTAACGAGGCAGGTGTGTATGACTTTACCACCAACGATATTCCAGGCTCCACGCCTACCGATCACGCTTATTGGCGTGACGTGGGTACTCTACGCCAATTCTATGACGCACATATGGATCTGATCTCTTATGTGCCGGAGTTTAACCTGTACAACCCTGAGTGGCCGATTTACACGATGTCAGGTAATCTGCCGCCAGCTAAGTTCGTTCATGCTGGACGTGACCGTCTTGGCCATGCTACCGATTCACTGGTCTCCCCCGGT
This sequence comes from uncultured Bifidobacterium sp., assembly GCA_964417995.1. Lineage (GTDB taxonomy): Bacteria > Actinomycetota > Actinomycetes > Actinomycetales > Bifidobacteriaceae > Bifidobacterium. Next base: position 9,243 of record CAYQJZ010000024.1, on the reverse strand, counting down.
GTTATTGTCTCCGGCGGTGAAGTACATCATTCCGTGCTGTCACCGAATGTGCGTATCCATTCGTGGTCACAGGTTGTTGATTCGATTCTGTTTGATGGCGTGGTTGTTAATCGCCGTGCTCGCGTTTACAAGGCAATTCTTGACAAGAACGTTGTACTCACTGAGAATTCGACAGTCGGTATTGACACTGAACACGATTTAGCACGTGGATTTACGGTAACTCCGGATGGTATTACCGTGGTTCCGAAGAACACTGTTGTCGAAGACTAACACAGTACACACTGCACCAGCGATTTATTTATTCCGTTGAATGCACAAGTAGTGGTGGCTTTACAGGTACAGGTATTCTGTAAGCCACCACTGTTGTTATTGGCTCACATTGGGCTTATAGGAAAAAAAGGGGCGTATAGGCCACAAAAGGGCCTCGCACAAGACACCATGCCCACCACACTCTGAACATACCGCTGCTGAACACCCTGTAAACCCAGACCAGTTAACCCCAGCAGCGTGTTCCCATCAAAACTGGTAAACACACTCCTTCAAGCCATAAGACACTATGTCTTACTTTCTTTCACAACCAACCATGATGCCCCACGGCCCCACCACACACACAAAAACCGGAAAGCCACTATAGGCCATTAAGAAGCTGATAATGGTCAAAAACGAGCTATAGGCCAGAAATCACCATATACGTATATATGTGTGAGTTAAGGGTCACGAGTGCGCCCATCTGTTCCGAACGCACTGTGAGCCCGGAATGTGCGTGTTATTAATCAGTTGCTGCGTGTATGTCAGCGCGTTGACGAGCAGGATTAATAAGAAGGCAATGAATCAAAATTGAATCCGAGTGCAGCAAGCTGCTCACGCCCCTCAGGAGTAATTTTGTCTATTGTCCAGCGTGGCTGCCAGGTCCAATCAATGCGAAATTCCTCAACCAAACCAGCGAGCATACTGGCACATTCATCTTCAATTAAATCAGTAAGAGGACATGCAGGCGTGGTCAGTGTCATTGTAATAATGGCGCGTCCCAACTCGTCAATTTCAATACCGTAAACAAGTCCTAAATCGATTACATCAATGCCGAGTTCTGGATCGATAACCTGGTGCAAAGCCTCACGCACGTCAGCTGCTGTAGCCCGACCGATATCGTCAACAGCTTTCAGCGGAATTTCACTACTGTGGTGATCATTATTCTCATCAGCGGACTGCACAGCTGTGGATTCTGCTTCTGCATTATCACCTTTGTCACTGTTAACAACAGTTTGAGAATTGGCAATGTTCTCGCTAGATGTGTTCAAATTTTTAGCCAAAGCCGGATTCAGCATGACTCGCCGTGCTGTTTCTTTATCGCCGACAGCTTTTTCTACCGAATCCAGCACAGTGCTCTGCGGTTCCGGAACCAGATTGTCGTTCATTCGTGATCGTGCTCCTTCGCTCGACTACTCGTTATTCTATGGTTACTAACGTCCTCTTACAAGAGTTAAACGCCATTCGCTGCCATTACGCCGTCTGCTCTATACGGGTTAACGCCTCAGCAACAGACGCTTTCATCCCCTCCCAGCCGAGCAACGCGCATTTAATACGCATCGGATACTTCGACACCCCCTGGAAAACCACGGCATCGCCAAGTTCTTCCTCGACAGCATCATCGTCAAGACTAGCTCCACGTGAATTCATTAACTGGTGGAAAGCCTCGGCGAGGTGCATTGCGTCTTCAACAGTTCGACCATCAATCAGGTCAACCATAATTGACAAACTCGCCTGGCTGATTGAGCACCCATGACCATCCCACACAATACGGTCAATGCGGTGCGGTGTGCCGTCGGAACCGTCAGATACTTCCACATGAATAGTAGCTTCATCACCACACGTAGGGTTGAACTGGTGAGATTCACCTGCCGTGCAGTACTCATGGCTAGCGTGTACCACGCTGTTTACTGACGTTGACGATGATTCGTCAGCCAAATCAGGAGCGAAGTTTTCACGCCCGTGTGGATCTCTTGCTGCTTCCAAAATTACCTCTTGGTACATCTGTTCCAGATCGCCACCGAAACCGATATCCATACTCATCGCCTCTTACTTCGTACCCGTCTTATCTATCATCGATTGTTGCCGTCTCTACTGATGCGCTCAACTCACAACAAAAGATTTAAACACGCCTCTCGTATTTTCGTATTTACTTATTCACGCGTATTTGCTTATTCACAAGATCACAGTGAGCAACTCGTTACCTGAGAAAATAAGGACGCACTTCACGTACCGCGTCAACAAAAGCTCGCGCGTCAGCCACAGTGTTGTACACGCCACTGGAGGCACGATTCGACGCGTACAAGCCGAAATGACGATGCACAGGTTGAGCGCAATGATGCCCGACACGAATCGCAATACCTTGAGCATCAAGAAACTGGCCAACGTCATGCGGATGAACACCGGCTACATCAAAGGCGACTGTGCCGATACGGTTCATTGCATCATGTGGACCAAGAATACGAACACCGTCAATGTTGTTAATCGCCAGCAGTTCAGCCGTGATTTCACGTTCATGCTGTGCAATAACATCCATGCCAATATTCATCAACCATTGTGCTGCCTTGCCAGCGGCTACCACTTGTGCAACTGGCTGAGTACCGGCCTCAAACTTTGCTGGAGGCGCCATATACTGCGCATCCTGATCCATCCACGCCAGTTCAACCATTGAACCGCCAAAATTCACTGGCGGTAATGCTTCCAACAGTTCTCGTTTACCGTAGAGGAATCCAACGCCGGTCGGACCATACATTTTATGCGCGCTAAATACAGCAAAATCCACGTTTAAGGCATGAAAATCCACTGGCAGATGTGGCACTGACTGGCAAGCATCTAATACAACTATTGCGCCAACAGCGTGTGCCCGCTCAATAATTGGCGTTAAGTCAGTGATTGCACCGGTTACATTGGCCGCGTGAGTGACAGCTACTACGCGTGTATGTTCGGTGATAACATCTTCAGCCATATCAGAGCGGATACGACCTTCATTATCTAAGTCAAACCATCGTAGTGTTGCTCCAGTGCGTGCAGCCAATTCCTGGAACGGCAACAACACCGAATGATGCTCAGCTTTCGATATGACGATGTCATCACCAGAATGCAGGGCAAAACGTTGCGCCGCCACTCCCCCTCGTCCAAGAGAAGCGTGACCAAAAGCATTGGCCAGCAGATTCAGACCGGCAGTTGCACCTGAAGTGACAACAATCTCGTCACTACTCTCCCCCGCGTTGGCGCCAACCAATTGTGCTACCGATGCGCGGGCTTGTTCAAAAGCCACAGTGCTGCGAGCAGCAAGCTCGTGTGCACCACGATGTACAGCCGCATTGTCGTGCCGATAAAACTCTAATTCAGCATCGATCACACACTGTGGTTTTTGAGCTGTTGCTGCGGAATCCAAATAGATTAACGGATGACCGTGCACAGTTTGGTCGAGAATCGGGAACTGTGCACGAATCATCTCAAGGTCAGTCATATTTGTTCCTTCCGCACAATCTATGCCGTCACTGGGTCTGCTGGTTGCTACGTGTGTTAGCACGTTTTTAACACGAACTATCAGGCCTTAGGCTGTAGCAGATTCAGAATCTGCTCCCTCAGGGAGGAACTGGTCGTAGCCCTTGTCTTCTAGTTCATCAGCCAATTCAGGACCGCCGGTTTTAACAAAGTGACCGTCAGCGAACACATGCACAATATCGGGTTTAATGTACTTGAGGATACGCGTGTAATGCGTCACCATCAGGATGCCCATACCTGTTGTATCTTTAGCACGATTAACACCTTCCGATACGATGCGCAGAGCATCCACGTCAAGACCGGAATCCGTTTCGTCGAGCACAGCAAACTTCGGCTTGAGTAATTCTAATTGCAGCACTTCGGCACGCTTCTTCTCACCACCGGAGAATCCTTCATTTACCGAACGAGTGGCAAACTTTGGATCCATTTTCAACCGGCTCATTGCTTCAGTAAGTTCCTTTGTCCATGTGCGAATAGCAGGAGCTTTACCGTCAATCTCTGTTTTAGCGGTACGCAGGAAGTTCGTCATCGATACCCCCGGTACTTCTACCGGATACTGCATAGCCAAAAACAGGCCGGCCTTAGCACGCTCGTCCGGGGTCATGGTGAGCAGATCTTCACCGTCAAGCAACACCTGGCCAGATTCAACCTCATACTTAGGATGACCGGCAAGCGTGTAAGCGAGCGTGGATTTGCCAGAACCGTTCGGCCCCATAATGGCGTGAGTTTCCCCTGAATGAACAGTGAGGTTTGCGCCTTTGAGGATCTGGCGACGGCCGTCCTTGGTTTCGACCGAGGCGTAGAGATCCTTGATTTCCAGTGTCGACATCGTTACTTTTCCTCCAGTGCGTTCGTCATGGCTTCAGATTCACCGCGGGCGAGCCTGCGGTCGATTATGGTCATCAAATGGTCGGCAATCTGCGGAATGCCGATCTCATCAACGAGTTCGCCGAAGAAACCTCGGACAACGAGTTTGCGAGCTTCGGTTTCAGGAATACCACGCGATTGCAAATAGAACAGCTCTTCATCGTCGAACCGGCCAACAGAACTGGCGTGACCAGCGCCAACGATATTGCCATTTTCAATTTCCAGATTTGGTTCAGAATCAGCAATAGCGCCCGGTGTGAGTACCAGGTTGCGGTTGAGTTCATACGAATCCGTGCCTGGCGCAGTTGGTTCGATCAGCGCGTTGCCAACCCATGTGGAATGCGCACCTTCACCATCAAGCGCACCCTTGTAGACAACGCGAGAACGGCATTCAGGATGGTTATGTACCACCATTGTGCGATGTTCGATATGCTCTCCCGGATCAGCAAAATGAATGCCCAGCATATTGAGGTCACCTTGTTCGCCACCAAAATCCTGGTCGAGACGAATACGTACCACATCGCCACCAAGCGTAACCATTGAGTGACGCAACGTAGCACGAGCACCCACATGAATACGATGGTTGCCCACATGCTTTGAGCCTTTATCCCATTCTTGAATAAAAGTCGTGGAAATATGCGAATCCGCACCGGTAACGATTTCTACACCTTCAGCAATACGCGCCGGTCCACGGTGTTCCACAACAACGTCGCCGTGCACACCATCGTCTGCTGTAATAACAAGGTGCAAGGCATCACAAGTAAAACCACCGCCAGTAATGCTGACCAACACTGGCTGCTTGGTATCGCCATGCAGTCTGACAACAACGGCCTGAGTTGCACTATTCCACGCCACAGCAGAAATACGGTCGCTTGGCTTGCTCACAGTACCGCACGGAGTTTCACCCATCGTTACGGTAGTCACATCAACGCTCTGAGCATCAATCTCAGAACCGTCAATAGACGTCACCACGACACTCGTAGTATTCGCAGCTGTGAATACATTGAAGAATTCGTTGATACGGTCCAACGGAGTGTAGCGCCATTCCTCCTGCTGGACGGTAGGAATAGCAAAGTCATCAACGGCAAAGCTGCGCGGAGCACGGTCTGCACTTGACGGCATAGCAGCCGGCACCGCATACGGATCATGTGGATCCGCAACGGGAATACTGATTTCCGTATTTTGTACCATCGGATTACCCCACCGATCCTTCCATCTGCAGTTCTACCAAACGGTTAAGTTCCAACGCGTATTCCATGGGCAGCTCGCGGCTGATAGGTTCAACGAAACCACGAACAATCATGCCCATCGCCTCGTCTTCGCTTAAGCCACGGCTCATCAGGTAAAACAACTGGTCTTCCGACACTTTTGACACAGTTGCCTCATGCGCCATCGATACGTCGTCTTCTCGTACATCCACATGCGGATAGGTGTCGGAACGTGAATAATCGTCAACCAACAATGCATCGCACACGGTGGAATTAGAGGAGCCTTCTGCACCGTCAACAATTTTGACCAAACCACGGTAGGCAGAACGTCCACCACCGCGAGAAATAGATTTGGCCACAATGGTGGAACTGGTATGCGGGGCAAGATGGATCATCTTGGCACCAGTATCTTGATACTGCCCCTTACCAGCGAAACCTAGAGACATTGTTTCTGCTTTGGCATATGGTTCAGCAAGAATACAGGCCGGATACTTCATGGTGGCTTTAGAACCAATATTGCCGTCAACCCATTCCATTGTGCCGCCTTCGCGCACGTAAGCACGCTGAGTGACAAGGTTGTACACGTTATTTGACCAGTTCTGTACGGTGGTATAACGCACACGCGCATGTTTCTCAACGATGATTTCGACGATCGCAGCATGCAACGAGTCGGTTGAATAAATCGGTGCGGTGCAGCCTTCTACATAGTGCACATATGAGCCTTCATCAGCAATAATGAGTGTGCGTTCAAACTGGCCCATATTAGGCGTGTTAATACGGAAATACGCTTGCAACGGAATATCTACATGCACGCCCTTGGGAACATAAATGAACGAACCACCTGACCATGCGGCGGTGTTCAATGCACCGAATTTGTTGTCGTCTGGAGGCACAACAGTACCGAAATATTTACGCACCAAATCAGGATATTCGCGTACAGCAGTGTCAGTGTCAACGAAGATAACGCCTTGATCTTTAAGTTCCTGCTGAATCGAGTTGTAAATAACTTCGGATTCATACTGTGCAGCGACGCCGGAAACCAGACGCTTCTTTTCGGCATCAGGAATACCGAGACGATCATATGTGGTGCGAATGTCATCCGGCAGTTCTTCCCATGTGGTAGCCGGCTTATCAACCGGCTTAACATAGTACTTAAAATCGTCGGCGTCAAAACCACTTAGGTCAACACCCCAGTCAGGCATCGGCTTGTCAACAAATGCCCGATAGCCTTGTAAACGCATATCAAGCATCCACTTAGGCTCGCCTTTGTCGGCAGAAATAGCACGTACAACATTCTCGTCGATACCCTTTTGGGCTGCCTGTCCGGCGGCGTCAGAATCGTGCCATCCATATTCGTATTCACCGAATTGACTGATGATTTCGTCATCTTGCCTAATCTTGTCTTCGTTGACGCGTGATCGACCAGCCACATACTGGTTCATCTCAACGTCAGCCGCAGCACCGTCCTCACTGTTAGGCGATTGTGGCGTAATGTCTTCCGTCACTGTGCGCTGCCTCCTTATCACGTATAGCTTCCACCCGCAAGACTAGCCGAAGAAAAAAAGAAACACTAGCATTCACGACCAAAATCAGCCCACCGCCGATGTGATCTGTCTCACGATTCCTGTAAATCTCGCTGTTCCTATAGATAAGGATGTTCCTGTACCAATGACGACCATTGACGTGGACACGTACACGGTTCCTAAAAACGGGGACGCTCCCCAACCCCTTACACTCCGATTGTTTGGAAACAGAGTTAGGAGTATTTGTTTACCAAAGTTAATAACTAATAACGCCGGTGAGCTGACTCCAATAGTAAAAGAGTCAATTCACCGGCGTGTGGACGAGTTAGTGTTCACACCACATCAGTGCATATGTGTGCTCTTACTCATCTACTCATCGTGCTGATGCTTCAAAGCTGCAGCAACCAGACCAGCAAACAGCGGATGCGGTTTGGTCGGACGAGACTTAAACTCTGGATGCGCCTGCGTAGCCACGTAGAACGGGTGCACATCGCGCGGCAGTTCAACAAACTCGGTGAGTTCACCATCCGGACTCTGGCCGCTAATACGCAAACCGCCTTCCCGTAGGCGATCCTTATAGGCTACGTTTACCTCGTAACGGTGACGGTGACGTTCAGTGACATGCGTGGTGCCGTAAAGTTCAGCAACCAGCGAGCCTTCTTCAAGCTCGGCTGGGTAAGACCCCAGTCGCATGGTATGACCCATATCGCCCTTACCAGCAACAATGTCTTTCTGCTCTTCCATGGTGGCAATTAATGGATGCTCACAATCCGGGTCAAACTCCGAAGAGTTAGCATCTGCGATACCCAGCACGTTACGTGCATACTCAATAACCATTGACTGCAAGCCCAGGCACAAGCCCAATGCTGGCAAACCGTTTTCGCGTGCGAAACGCAAAGCACCGATCTTGCCTTCAATTCCACGTATACCGAAGCCGCCAGGAATCACGATGGCGTCTACCTGGTCGAGAGCAGCAGATGCACCTTCAACTGTCTCGCACTTGTCAGCAGCTACCCACTTAACGTTGACTTTTGCCCAGTTGGCAAAACCGCCGGCTTTAATTGCCTCGGTAACTGACAGATACGCATCCGGCAAGTCAATATATTTGCCGACAATAGCAATATTCACCTCGTGCTTGGGGTGATGCACGCGTTCCAACAAATCAGCCCATTCATCCCAATCAACGTCGTGGAATGGCAAGCCAAGTTCGCGTACTACGTAGGCGTCGAGACCTTCTTCAAACAGGATCTTCGGCACGTCGTAGATGCTTGGTGCATCCACACAATTGACAACACCTTCTGCATCGACATCACACATCAGCGAAATCTTGTCTTTCACAGACTGTGTGAGAGGACGGTCAGAACGTAAAACCAAGGCGTCCGGAGTAATACCCAGTTGACGCAGCATCATCACTGAATGCTGAGTTGGCTTGGTTTTCAGCTCATGAGCAGCAGAAATATATGGCACAAGCGACACATGGACAAATATGCAGTTATCAGGACCGAGGTCGCGACGTACTTCGCGCGCCGCCTCAAGGAACGGTTGTGATTCAATGTCGCCAACAGTGCCACCAATTTCAGTGATAATCACATCAACATCGTCGGAAGCCTGCGCACGCATACGCGCTTTGATTTCATTGGTGATGTGGGGAATTACCTGCACACACTGGCCAAGATATTCACCAGCACGTTCCTTACGTAGTACTTCTTGATAAATTTGGCCAGTTGTAACATTAGCTTTTTGACTTAAGAAAACATCCAGGAACCGCTCATAATGGCCGATATCCAGGTCAGTTTCAGCACCATCTTCGGTGACATAGACCTCACCATGCTGGAAAGGATTCATTGTGCCCGGATCAACATTGATATAAGGGTCGAGTTTCTGCTGCAGTACACGGATACCACGACTGCGCAATAAGCGGCCCATCGAGGATGCAGTCAAACCTTTACCTAACGACGACACTACACCGCCAGTAACAAAAATATGCTTGGTAACGTGATCCTGCGAGTTGCCATGTTGTCTTCTAACCATGGAATTTCACACTATCATCCCACTTTGACCCGGCGTGTTACTCAGCTTTTGCCAGACAATTCAGCTCAATGTAGCCA
>CAYQJZ010000023.1:25681-29948 GCA_964417995.1 uncultured Bifidobacterium sp. | reverse complement strand
CTGTGGACCGGAGCTGGAATACGGCCACCGCGTGTGACGAATGCTTCACAGCTGGTCTGGTTAACCGGCATAATTGGCGCGTGCCCCATTAAGCCGCCGAATTCTGCTGATTCGCCAACTCCTTTGCCATACACGGGGATGATTCGTACAGCGGTGGTTTTTTGGTTAACCATGCCGATAGCTGCTTCGTCGGCAATGATGCCCGATATTGTCGAGGCTGTTGTATCTCCAGGAATTGCGATCATGTCCAAGCCAACAGAACATACGCAGGTCATTGCTTCGAGTTTTTCAATGGTCAAGCAACCGGAACCGGCAGCGTCGATCATATTCTGGTCTTCAGAAACAGGGATGAAGGCACCAGACAGGCCACCCACATATGAGGAGGCCATGATGCCGCCTTTCTTTACCTGATCGTTCAGCATTGCCAGTGCTGCTGTAGTGCCAGGCGCGCCTACCTGGTCCAGTCCGATTTTTTCGAGTACTTCTCCAACGGAATCGCCAACAGCTGGAGTGGGTGCCAACGACAGGTCAATGATGCCGAAGGGAATGCCGAGTCGGCGACTGGCTTCTTGCGCGACAAGTTGGCCAACGCGTGTGATCTTGAACGCAGTACGCTTGATTGTTTCGCAAAGGAATTCAAAATCGCGTCCTGTAGCTTCATCGAGTGCATGAGAGACAACGCCGGGGCCGGATACGCCAACGTTGATTACCGCATCGCCTTCGGTGACTCCGTGGAAGCCGCCTGCCATAAACGGGTTGTCGTCCGGCGCATTGCAGAAGGCTACGAATTTGACGCAACCGTAGCTGTCATTGTCGCGTGTGTTGTAGGAGATGTCTTTGATGATATGGCCGAGCAGCTCAACTGCATTCATATCGATACCCGTTTTTGTAGAGCCAACGTTGACTGACGAGCAGACAATGTCGGTTTCAGCCAGAGCCTTCGGTAGCGAGCGGATGAGCATTTCATCGGCTGGAGTCATGGCTTTAGAAACAAGCGCCGAGTATCCGCCAATTAAATCAACGCCTACTTTTTTGGCAGCTTTGTCCAGCGAATGAGCGATGGCGACAAAATCGTCGGACGATGAACAACAGCTGGCACCGATCAAAGAAATGGGGGTAACGGTGATGCGTTTGTTAACAATCGGAATGCCGTAGTCACGTTCAATGGCTTCGCCTGTGGCAACCAAATCCTTGGCATAGTCAGTGATTTTGCGATAGATGTTCTCGCATGTTACGTCTACGTTAGTGTCAACGCAGTCGAGTAGTGAGATGCCCATCGTAATGGTACGGACGTCGAGCTTTTCTTGCTCGATCATCTTATTGGTCTCGTGGACCTCCATGATGTTCAGCATGTGTGTTCCTTAAATGAAATCTGTGTGGTAGGCGGATGTAACCCGTGTACTAGCACGACAACAGCAAGTGTTCAGTAAATAACATGTGGCAAACGGAGTTTAAGAACCTTCGTTGTTCTTATGTGCCCGAGTGTTAATAGACGTTATGTTACACACGGTGCATTTTGGTAAAGATTTCCTCGCGCTGGCAGCGAATATGCACGCCAATCTGCTCACCAAGGGCTTCAAGATCGGTAACTATTGTGCCAAATTCTGTGTCCGATTCCGCATAGTCGACGATCATCATCATGTTGAAAAATCCGTCGATAATGGTCTGAGAAATGTCCAGCACATTGACCTGCCGGTCAGCAAGATATGTGCAGACGCGGGCGATGATGCCAACCGTGTCCTGACCGACAACGGTGATGATTGCCTTGTTCATAAGGTCTCCTCTATCTGTGTAGGCCTCAATAAGGAATACCCGCGCGATGATGCTTCCTTCGGGCACGCCGTTTATGCAGTGTCACCCAGTATAAAGAATATGCTGATTGCAGCACCTTGCAGTGTCCATATACACGTGGCGATCCTTGGGAAACCATTGAGAAGCGCACCGACGGGGCGGCAATGTCCATATACATGTGGCATTCTCCCATCACGGGCGGCAACAACAATGTCTGCTCTCAGTGTCCATATACACGTGGGGCTCTAGCCCGAATACAAATGCCGCCCGGCAAGTCACCGGACGGCACAACAGTATTTTGTTTTCTTGCACGCACGTTAGTTACGGCATTGCGCACGTTATCACAGTTGCGCACATTATCGTATTCCGCGCGCGCACCTGTATTACGCAACCGGTAGCAACCCCGACGTGGGGTTGTGACCCCGCACTCCGCGCGCACCTGTATTACGCTTCACGCGACGCGCTACTGGACGCTACCGCAGCGAGAGCACGAGGCGCGTGGAAACCTCGTTCAGCAAACGCTTCGGCGATTTTCTCAGCAACCTCACGGCTGCGCCCCTTGTCAACCAGAGCAATGATTGAACCACCAAAACCGCCACCAGTCATACGAGCCCCGTAAGCACCATTAGCGCGTGCAGTGTCTACAGCCACGTCAAGTTCGTCAATAGTGACTTCATAATCGTCGCGCAGTGAATCATGTGAGGCATTGAACAAGCGGCCAGATTGAGCAATATCACCCTGAGCAAATGCGTCAACAAAACAATCCACACGACCAATTTCAGTGATGACATGGCGTACGCGCTTAGTCATGACTTCATCGGGCAACATATTCAACACATTGGCGAGCGCAGCGTCCGGATCGGCGGAAGCAAACACGTTGTCGGCAACGGCACGCAGATGTTCAACGCCGAGCAGCTGTGCGGCTTGTTCGCAGGTATTGCGGCGCTGTGCATATTGGCCATCGTTCAACTGGTGAGCAGCTTGCGTGTCTACTACTAACAATTCCAAACCGTAACGGTCCAAATCGAAGGGCTGAGGAGAAACGCTGTCGAGTGCGCTTAAACCGGGTCGGCAGTCAAGACGAATCGCATGCCCCTCACTACAGCGCATTGACGCGTTCTGGTCGAGACCACCGGTAGAAGCACCTGCCATCTCGTTCTCTGAGCGGATTGCCATATCGATAAGCGTGACACGCCCCGCGTCAGTGCTGCCGTAGCCTAAACCGTACACATCGTCGAGTGCCAAAGCCGTTGAGCAGGTCATAGCTGCCGATGAGCTCAAGCCAGAGCCGAGTGGAACGCAGGAAGAGAATGCCGCATCGAAGCCGCGTACTTGATCGTACCCTGTCTCGCGCAATGCCCATGCCACGCCTACCGGATATGCTGCCCACCCGTCAACACCGCGAGCTGTTAAACCGTTAAGTTCAACAGTAGTTACCGAGGATGGGTCAACATCGGACACTACGCGCACGGTGGTGTCTTCGCGCGGGCTTAGCGCAATAAAAGTGCGATGTGGCAAGGCGATGGGTAAACACAGTCCAGCGTTGTAGTCGGTGTGTTCACCGATGAGATTCACGCGACCGGGGGCTGCCCACACGCCTTGCGGATTAGTGCCGAATGAGGTACGGAACAGTTCTGTTGCCTGGCTGACACCGTCGTTATGTGACAACGGTTCGATGAATTCGATATCAGTCATGTGATTATTGCCTTCCGGGTGCTCAGTCGTCGATATCGATCGGACCGAGTTCATGGAAACGCTGAGCGATGATCTCTGGCGTAGTGTCGGAGATCCATGCAGCCATACCGGATTCGGAACCAGCGAGATACTTGATCTTATTCGCAGCACGGCGGAATGAGAAGAACTGCAAGTTCAGGCGGTAGTGTTCGCGACGGGCGTCATGAATCGGAGCCTGATGCCAGGCAGCAATATACGGCAAATCCATACCCTTGCCATCACCCTTGTCGAAGAAAGCGTTACCGCGCTTCAGCAGGGTGGAATACATGTGTGCGAGATCCCAACGCTCTTGGTCATTAAGTTCGTCAAGAGTTAATATGTCGCGCACTGGAGCAACGTGCACTTCCAGCGGCCAACGGGCAGCAGCCGGCACGTAGGCAACCCAGCTGTGGTTGCGCATAACAATGCGCTGCTCAGCGTCGATTTCGGCTTTCATAACATCTTTGAGCAGGTTGCCACCAGTTTTCTCAAAGTAAGCCTCGGTCTGTTTCAGTTCAGCTTCCATCTTGGGAGCGATGAATGGATAGCAGTAAACCTGGCCGTGCGGGTGAGCGAGTGATACGCCAATTTCTTGACCGTGGTTTTCAAATGGGAAGATCTGCTCAATACCGTCCATTGTGGAGATTTCAGCTGTGCGGAACGCCCACGCTTCTACAACGGTGCGCAGACGGCGAACCGGCAGATCAGCAGGCAGGCCATCCTCGTCGGGGTCAAAGCAGATAACTTCACAGCGGCCAGCAGC
>CAYQJZ010000023.1:16584-25581 GCA_964417995.1 uncultured Bifidobacterium sp. | reverse complement strand
CAGGCAGGCCATCCTCGTCGGGGTCAAAGCAGATAACTTCACAGCGGCCAGCAGCAAGCTTTTTCTCCCACAGCGGGTTATTGTTCACGTATTCTACGTCTTCTGAACGTCCGGGAACGCGTACCATTGACGGGAACCGGTTTTCAAAGACAACAACGTTGTAGTCAGTGTCGGGAACTTCACCATCCTGGTAAGGGTCACCAGGCTTGCGAGCCGCTAAAGGGTTACCGGTGGCCGTAGCACCAGGGCCAGCTGTGATTGGACGGTTCATACGGGCTGTCGCCATGGGAATCCAGTCGCCAGTCAGCGGATCGCGACGCATTTCTGGTGCTGCATAAGGTACTTCTTCACCGGCAGCATTCAGCTGGTTAGAGAAGCGGTAAGCCAACGGACGAGGATCGTCGAGTACGCGCGTTTTGGCACCACTGACATATTCGGGATCATCGTCCAGATAGAAGAAGTCACGGCCGTCTGCCAGCGTAGTCGGCGTGATGCGAATATTCTCCGCGGCGTACGGACCGGGAGTGTAATTCGCGAATTCGCTCATGTGTATCACTCACTTTCCTCGGTTAGATCGCTCTGGTGAGCCAGAACGAGTTCTTTGACCAAATCCCTTGTTTTAGCAACGGAATCGGAATCGAGTCCGTCGTCGGTGATAACCGTGTCCACCTGTTCAAAGCGAGCAAACAGCGACAGTGATGTGCTGCTCCACTTGGTGTGGTCGGTCAAAATAATTGTGCGATCAGCAATATCCATCATCGCCATATCAGTGGCAGCTTCCAGCGAATTAGGCATCAGGAATCCGCGTGGAATAGACACCGAGTGAGTACCCAGGAACACGGTGTTCACACGCAGTGAAGCGATAACTTTGTCAGCGATAGGACCAACCAACGAGTTGGAACGCGTAATAACGCCTCCGGTAACAATAACCTCAACGTCTTTGGACTCCAATGCCTGTACAAGTTCGGCAACTGGAATCGAATTGGTGAGGATGGTGATACCGCTGGCCTGCTGAGATTCAAGCAGATGCTGAGCAAAAACGTAAGCTGTGGTGCCACCGCCGATAGCAATAACGTCACCAGGAGCCACGTAAGAGATGGCTTCGCGAGCAATAGCGTCTTTCAAGCCGACATCCATCTGCGACTTAACAGAAAACAACGGTTCACTAAGCAGGGTGCTTGTTGTTACAGCGCCACCATGCACGCGTTTCAGTAAACCCTTATCGGCGAGTTCAGCGATGTCTCGGCGAATCGTCATCGCCGAAACACCCAGTTCTTTGGACAGTGCCGTAATTCGCACCGCTCCCCGGGTACGCAGACGGCTGAGTATAAGATGCTGACGTTGCGACGAAATCATGTGAACATTATCGCACACATTCACCCAAAACAACAAGCTAAACCGGTCATTTTCTTCATTTGACACGCCGAAAACTGATCAAAATGGAAAAAATCTCCCAAAATCGAACATAGTGTCACCAACCAGCTAAGCGAAAAAGCACCACGTAGTACCAGAAAATCTAACAGTAACAAGCTAAGCACACAAAAATCTGTGTTCCCATGCCGTTCTTATAGTGAACGCCATGCTATACCGCTTGGCAGTCAACAGTGACACAATAGGATCATGACATATGTTTCTGAGAGTTTCTGGCATGATGCCGTCAACAAAGCCACTACTGACCTGTTCACCTTCGGCTACAAGCACATTGTTAAACCGAATTTCATTTTCAATCGTCCTCCTGATCAAGCACATGACGATATGCTTCAGTTCTGCCGTACAACCGGAAAAATTTCCCCATTGATGTGGCTACTGCGCGAGATGCTTGATTACACCGATCCAGTATTGGAAACTTCGGTAATGGGCGTCGACTTTGCCAATCCTTTCGGCTTGTCTGCTGGAATGGATAAGAACTGCGATATGCCAACGCTGATGGATAATGTTGGTTTTGGCTTTGAAACAGTTGGGTCAACTACCGCTCGCCCGTGTGCTGGTAACCCTAAGCCGTGGTATCACCGCTTGCCTGAATACGATTCAATGATGGTTCATGTCGGCTTAGCTAACGACGGCAGTGAAGTAGTCATCGACCGTGCAGAAAAAGCGTGGACGCAGGCTCGTACGCTGCAAATTTCAATTTCGATTGCCCGTACCAATGATGACCAGGCTGGTGATATCGATGAGGGTATTAACGATTACCTCACCTCGCTCAAACGTGCCGTTGGGCGTACGGCAATGATTGAGGTCAATGTTTCTTGTCCCAATACCCGCGCCGGTGAACCATTCACTAAGTCCCCTGAGAATCTTGACAAACTGTTCACTGCCTTAGATACGGTGGAGCGACCACAACCCATGCTGGTCAAGATGCCATTAAACAAGAGCTGGGAAGAGTTCCGCGAACTGCTTGCTGTGCTTACTGAGCACAACGTGCAAGGCGTGAGTATTGCCAACTTGCAGAAAAACCGCACTGGTTTGAATATTCCACGGGATTGGGAGGGTGGACTGTCAGGTGGACCCACCTACCGTGCCAGCAATGAGATGATTCGCCGCACATATCGCGAGTTTGGTGACCGACTGGTAATTGCCGGTATTGGTGGCGTGTTCACACCAGAACAGGCCTATGCCAAGATTCGCAGCGGTTCCAGCCTGGTGATGTTCATCAGTTCGTTGATGTATCGCGGCCCGCAGCAGATTACCGTACTCAAACGCGGACTGGCTCAACTGCTGAAGCGTGATGGTTTCGACCACGTTAGCGACGCCGTGGGCATTGACGCCTAGTACACGGTTTGTATAAAGAAACCCAGATGTTTTGAACTGTCTCCCATTTTCGTGTCCAAAAACGGGAGGCAGTTCATTGTTTGTTCTACGCGGTGGTTCGTTATCTATAGTTGGTTTGTTATCTATAGTTGGTTCGTTACCCAGATCAGTGCACAGCAATGTCTGGTTTGTTGTGCACTGTTGTCTGCAAATGAGTCATAGGCAGTGCCCGGCAAGGGTTTAGGTGTTAGCAGATAGCCCTTGCTGAAGGGTAAGCGCCATGCACGTACTGGTCAGGAACGCTAAACACCAGCAGTTAACGCACCCGTTAGTAGGCACCACGCACATACTGGTCGGGATATGGCATGTCCGTAGAAGCAACGCCGAGCTTGTGAGCGGCACGCATCGGCCATGACGGGTCTCGCAACGCAGCACGACCAATTTCAACAGCGTCCGCCTCACCATTGCGCAAAATTCGTTCTGCTTGCTTGGCTTTAGTAATCAAACCCACAGCAGTGGTGGGAACTTCCGCACGCGATCGCACCTGCGCAGAGAACGGCACCTGATAACCCGGTTTAACAGGAATTGTGACACCAGGAACCACACCACCGGTTGACACATCTACCAAGTCAACGCCATGGCTACGCATAATGCGTGAGACCATCACTGTCTGGTCAAGATCCCAGCCTCCAGCAGCCCAATCAGTGGCTGAAATACGTACCAACAGTGGCATCTGTTCAGGAATTGTTCCACGCACCGCATCCACCACATCAATCAAGAACCGAATACGGCCTTGGAAGTCTCCACCGTATTCATCTTCGCGCTCGTTAACGAGCGGGTCAAGGAATTGTGAGATCAGATAACCATGGGCGCCATGAATCTCAATGGCTTGGAATCCCGCAGCTACAGCACGACGGGCAGCGTCAGCAAACTGACTGACAATGCCGTGAATCTCATTCGCAGTTAATTCGTGCGGCGTTGTGTAACGAGTGTATGCCTTAGCACTGGGAGCCACTGTGAGCCAACCGCCTTCGTCAAACGGTACACTTTCCCCTTCGTAACCAATGCCAAAGCAGCCACCAGCGGCTTTGCGCCCAGCATGGTTGAGTTGAACAGCCATGACAGCGCCAGTGTTCTTAACATCGTCAACAATCCAGCGCCATGCGTCAATTTGATCATCGTTCCACAAACCAACATCCTTGGGACTAATACGCCCTTCAGGAGACACAGCGGTTGCTTCAGCAATAATCATGCCAAAACCGCCCAAAGCGCGGGAAACATAATGCTGGTAGTGGAAAGGAGTAGGTTTACCGTCTCGAACGTAAGCTGAATACATATCCATTGGTGGTAGCCAGACGCGGTTGCGGATAGTCAGGCCACGCAATGTCATGGGAGTAAAAAGCAACGGCATCTTGGCAGAGGTTCCAGCAGTACCTGCTACAGCACTATCAGCAGGTTTAACAGCAGAATCGCCTTTAACGGCCTTTTTCTTATCTTTCTTCTTCTCTTTGTTCTTCTCTTTATTTTTAGAGTTCTTCGCTTTTTTGCCAGATTTCTTCTCAGATTTGCTGGTTTTACCAGCAAGGTGATCGTGCTTATTTTTCTTCTGTTCTTTGCGTTCTGCGTGTTCTATATGCTCGGTATGCTCGGTGTGTTCGATATTCTCCGTGTGCTCCATTGCAGCAGTCTCAAACGCATTATCACTAGCATGTGAAACAGAGAAACCTCGGAAGTCGAAGTTACTGTGAGAGATACTGTCTTCTGACATCATTGTCCTCCTTTACTCACTGGTGCCATTGTATGCAGAAACGCCCGCCATAGGGCGGGCGTTCCGTAAACTACGTAGCTACATCAGACTGTTGTCAGTTGTCATTCTTCCTCCGTCGTTGTAACATCACTATCCTCCTCCGTCACCGTAGTAGCATTATCTTCCTCTGTTGTCGCCGTAGCATCACCATCATCGTCATCGTCAGAGGACGAACTGCTTGACGAACTGCTACTTTCTGACGTAGTTAGATATTGCTCTGCCGCTTCTCCATAGTCGTCATGCGTGTCAGCATCTATCGCATCCAGGTAGGTGTTCATAAACTGCACCCATGCTGGCGTCGCTATCATGTAGCCGTACCATATCGAATGGTATTCACCATTGATGGTTTTGTTACTGAAGTTGTTGTTGATCGGATCGTCCATATCAGCAACTGCTACGAATGCAGATACTGTGTATGGCTCAAATCCGGCTGTCAGCATGTATGTCTGTTCGTTTGTACCCGTTTTCGCGAATGTTTTTCGGTCATTGTCGAGCTGAGCATAAGAGGCACTACCTGATTCGACACCCTGATTCAACGCATAGGCAACAGTCTGAGCAATATCAGAGTCGATAGCCTGATGGCAATTCGCATCAGGAACATCTAACTCGTCACCATTGCTGTCGGTCACGCTGGTGATGGCAATTGGAGTGCATTCCACACCATCGGCAGCAATCGTTGCATACACATTCGCCATTGTCAGAGGCGACGCCTGCACAGAGCCAATAACCATAGGCGCGTTAAACGAGTTGGCAGAATACACATCTTCCGAACCGCTTTCCGCATTGTGGTAGCCAAGGTCTACGGCAGCCTCAGCTATAGCACATAGGCCAATCTCCGAAGCCATGGCAGCCTGTGTAGTGTTGTGCGATTTCACCAAGGCTTGTAACGGTGTCTCTGAACTCACCGTTCCACCTTCTGAATTCGACACAGTCCATGTGCCTGAGAATGAATAGCCGGAACAATTGAAACTACTCAAACTGTATGTAGTTGACGTTTTCAGTGTTTCGTTTATCGACCTACCCTGTTGCATCCACGCCACAAGGTTGATCGGTTTCCAGGTTGAACCGACTTGAACGCCTATTCCTCCTCCGTCCGCCTCATCAACCATATAGTTCATTGATGTCTTTGTTTGATCATCGTCAGCGGCGTCGGTTGCGTCATATGTTCGGTTTATACCGAAGGCGAGTATCTCGCCGGTTCCTGGTTTGATAGCGGCAATCATCACCTCCATACCGGAGGAATCGTCAGCAGGCACAGCGTCTTCTGCAGCCTCCATAGCCGCTTCAGTGGCATCCATATCCATCGTGGTATAGATTTCCAAACCGCCCTCATTTAAGAGCTCTTGGCGCTCCTCTGCGGTTTCGCCAAACTCTTCAGAATTGAGAATCTGGTTAGTCACATATGAGCAGAAGAATGCTGCATCACCAGCAGATTGACAGCCCTGGTTTACTGATTGAATATCCAGCGTGTCTTCAATCGGTGTATTAACAGCCTCATCATGCTCTTCTTGAGTGATGTATTCCTCTTCCAGCATGAGGTCGAGAACAATATTGCGTTGGTTTTCTGATTCCTCAAGATTGTCTTCTATAGAGGGATCGTATGCTGTCGGATTCTTGGTAATAGCGGCAATGGTAGCCGATTGAACAATATTGAGTTCGGCAGCCGTAGTGTTGAAATACCGTTGGGCCGCTGTTTCTACGCCATAAAGATTATTCGTACCGAATTGAGCAATATTAAGGTAGCCCTGGAGAATTTCCGCTTTGGAATACTGTTTCTCCATTTGCACTGCGATCAGCATCTCTCGCAGTTTGCGGGCAATGGTGTCTTCCTGAGCATGGTATTCAGCGATCGGATCGTCATCTTCACGAGCTTCAAGCATCAACGCATTTTTTACATACTGCTGAGTGATCGAAGAACCACCTTGGGTGTCACTTTGAGCAATGTAGGTTTGCACAAACGCACGTGCAACACCCTGTACATCAACACCGGAGTGGTCCCAAAAACGGCGATCCTCACGCGCAATAATAGCCTGCAACATGTATTCAGAAATATCTTTCAACGGCACAACGATGCGGTTCTGAGAATAGAACGTCGCAATCAACGTGCCGTCGGACGCATACATGCGCGACTGCTGAGGCAGACTGGTGACGTCGAAATCAATGCCTTCCACTTCTAATGAGGGTGTAACAGCTTCTACTACCGTGTTTGCGCCAAGCACCAACGGCATAAAGAACAGGCTCGTTACACTACCGCCCGCCACGCACAGTACTAAATAAGCCAGCACCAAGCACAGCGCACGATAAACGGTCATCGACTTCTTCTTTTTCGGCATGGTGACCATTCTAGGGCTGCGTCTCTACCTCAAGACGGTTTGTTAACAACCATCGCGATTTCATCACGACCGAAGCAAATGCCTAGAAAACAGCTGAAAATAAGCCGAAAGCTGAGTGCATACTACTGCGTCCGCAGCTGTGAAAATCCTTCTATCGGCGCGAACGACGAATCAATTTGCCAGGCTGGTAGATGATAATCGAGCGACCATCACGCATAATCCAACCGCGGTTTGCAAAATCCATCAATGCTTTGTTTACTGTTTCGCGAGATGAACCAACCAGCTGAGCCAACTCCTCTTGTGTAAGATCATGAGGCACTTTCAGCCCAGCTTCCACCGGTTCGCCAAATCGAGCAGCTAAATCAAGTAGCGTCTTAGCCAATCGCGCGGGCACGTCTTTGAACACTAAATCAGCGAAACGTTCATTATTACTACGCATACGATTAGCCAACACCTGCAGCATGTCCACAGCCACGCGCGGGTATCGGTTCAACCAGCCAAACAACGCGTCGTGATCCAACCACTGCACAACCGTATCGTTACGCATCGCTACCGCCGATGCAGTACGCGGCCCTCCTGCTGGATCGAACACCGGAATCTCCCCCAGCACCTCACCGGGCGCATGAATACTCAACAGTTGCACGCGACCGTCTTCAGAGTCACGCGTGAGTTTGACACGTCCTTTTTCCAACAGACCCATACGGTGATCAGTACCACCTTGAACGAAGATGACGTCTCCTTTGTCATACCTCGCTTCACGCAGTAAAGGAATCAGTTCCTCCGCCTGTTCCACAGATACCTGTTTAAACAAAGCAGTATGCATCAGCGTATTCTCGTCATAGGGAATTGCATTCGGCTTAACAACGGCCATTGCTCCTCCATATTGTCTGTCGGCTTTCCCGATTGTCTTATTGTAAGCCGTTATGTATCAGTCGTAGCTGAAAAACGAAACTGAAGCAGTTACATCTCTGGCTCACATTGTGCCCATTGCCGTGCCGCAGCAATCAAATGTGTCACGATGTCACTGCGAGTCATTGTTGTCTGAGAGCACAACGGATCAACACGGCGTGCAGCAGAACGTACGGCTTTGTCGGAAAGTTTTTCTGATGATGTGCGGAGTATGCGTGCCATCTGATCGCCGTCAAAATCGTATGCCACGGTTGTATGGTGCAGCACTGCACCCGGTCCCCCATTGTGGGCGGGGAACCGTCGGCGAGCAGCTCCTCCGATTTTGCCAGTGTGCGAGGCGATATCGTTCAATCCTTGAAAATGCACATCTAAGCCACAACTACGTAAGGTGTCTACCAGCCATCCGTCGCATACACGATAGGCGCAAGTTGCATCTAGATCAGTGAAGGCATTCTGCGGAACGTATAACGAATAGGTGATAGTTCCGTTAGGTGTAACTACCATGGTGCCACCGCCAGTACAGCGTCGAACTACAGTGAATCCTTCACGCTGAGCTTGCTCGAGGTTCACCTCATCGGGAATGGACTGGAAACGTCCGACCACAATAGCTGGTTCTGCCCATTCCCAGAACCGTAATGTTGCCGGTCGTGTGCCAGATGCCACTTCGCATGCCCATTGCTCATCGATAGTCATCTGTTCTTTGGCTGTGCGCGGTTCATCGTGGATAACTACAGGTGCAATAGACTGCCAGAACGTTTGCCATTCAATGGTTGCTGGTGCTGAATTAGATGATTCTGGTTTAGCTGATGCCGACAGAGAGGATATGGGGTGAGTAGATGTTGGTTCAGAAGATGCCAGTGACGCGCAGATGTTTGTAGTAGAAGAAGTTGCAGAAGAAGAAGTTGCAGAAGGAGAAGTCGCGGTAGAAGTCGTGGTAGAAGAAAAAGTGATTGGTAAACCGACTGCTGTTTCCACATTGTTGAAAACGTCGGCGTCAGCAGTATCAGTGCTGGTACCGGCACCTACAGCAACATCGATACGAGTACCGGCGTCAATGTTAGCGTTGTCGTTAGCGTCAGCATCATTGCTAACATTGGCACCATTGCTAACGTCACTACCATTGCAAGCATCAGCACCAGTGCGAGTTGTGGTGTCAGTGTTAAAGATATCGGCATTATTTGCACTGCTGCCATACCCTAT
>CAYQJZ010000023.1:10623-16484 GCA_964417995.1 uncultured Bifidobacterium sp. | reverse complement strand
TTGTGGTGTCAGTGTTAAAGATATCGGCATTATTTGCACTGCTGCCATACCCTATAGCTCGTAAGAATGCTGTAGCAATAGTCAAGCTATCTACGCCAACCAGTTGTACTGAGCTGTGTCTTTGCAATGCGGCATCTACCGCTCGAGTTGCCATGCGCAGCAACACGTCACAAGGCTTTTTGTGAACATATTCGCCGCCATCGCCAGCTGATGATGTGAATAACTCTGTTGCAACAGCCGCTAGTGATTGTTCGATATCGGTAATCACCGCATGAGATTCAGCATCATCGCCATCAATAAAAAAGTCACCGTCAAGGTGGCACGACGGCACCAACGCCGTATCAGCGCTAGTGCCGTCAACATTCACTGCCACAGTGATAGCAACGAGTTTGCCACCCGGTTTTTTGCATAGTCCGCGCATGCGTGAATCATCGTTGATTGCTGTCATGCCCAGCCACTGCTTTACATGCGTGCAAGAATATCGCGGCCGATTTCATCGGTGCTGCGTGGAGTGGAACCAAGCTCAGCAATATCCGCTTCAACCGCTGCATCAATACGCGCTGCATCCTCTTCAAAACCGAGGTAACGCAGCAGCATAGCTGCAGACAAAATGGCCGCCGTCGGATTAGCGATCCCCTTGCCAGCAATATCTGGCGCAGAGCCGTGAATTGGTTCAAACATTGAAGGGTATTCATTACATGCATTGATGCATCCAGATGCTGAATAACCAACGCCGCCGACTACAGCACCCGCTTCGTCAGTCAGAATGTCACCAAACAGGTTGTCTGTCAGAATCACATCAAAGCGTGACGGGTCAGAAACCAGATAAATCGTTGCTGCATCGATGTGATTGTAGTCGTGCGTAACTTCCGGGTATTCCTCGCCAATACGATCAACAATGCGCTGCCACATGTCGCCAGCGTTCACCAACACGTTCTTCTTATGAACCAGCGTGACATGCTTGCGGCGCTTCATTGCCAGTTCAAAAGCGTAACGTACTACGCGTTCAACACCATACGCGGTGTTAATAGACACCTCAGTGGCTACCTCATGCGTGGTATCGCGACGTACAGCACCGCCGGAACCGCAGTACAAACCTTCGGTACCCTCACGCACAACAACAAAATCGATATCTCCCGGATTAGCTAGCGGCGAAGTGACACCCTTGTACAGCTTCGACGGACGCAGGTTGACATACTGATCAAGTTCAAAGCGCAAACGCAGCAGCAAACCACGTTCCAGAACGCCAGCCTTGATACGAGGATCACCGACTGCACCAAGCAAAATCGCGTCAGTAGTTTTAATACGTTCCAAATCTTCATCAGGCAGAATCACGCCATCACGCAGGTAACGTTCGGCACCGAGGTCAAAATCCTCGTATTCAAAATCCACACTGCCCTGCACTGCATGTTCAAGAGCTTTTTGAGCCCACGGAGTGATTTCCTTACCAATGCCATCGCCAGGGATAACGGCGATTCGATACTTCTTTGTTGTGTCACTCATAGAGAGCGAGACTACTCGCACGCCACCAGCTCGTCCTTTACCGGCTCAGCAGATGGACAGCATGCCTACACACTGCCCATCCAACTCAATGCAACCAGCACACGCGGCACTCTTCTACTAGTCAGCCCGGTAGTGTTCACTATCGTTAGCCTGATACTGTTAAGCCCGGTATCGTTGCAAGTCAGCACAAGAGTTAAACAGCCAACGTTACGACCACCGCTTCTGTTCGCCATTTTTACTCGCGCAATAACACTGTCTGATGTTCTACTTGCTCCACCTCAAGAACAGTGATCATTTCAAGCTATAGGGCTGTAGGCCCCTTTTGACCTATAGCCCATTTTCTATTCGTTCACTATTCACTCAGTAACGCTGTACCGCAGGATGACCAGACCATAGTTAGGCCATATCGAACATCACTGATAAGCACCACGCGTTTTCAAAACATACCTCTTCCCACTGCTGGTAACGACCAGAGGTACCACCATGACCAGCTTCAACCTCGATACGAGCAATAGCGTCCACGCCAGCCGACTGCAAGCGCGCCAACCACTTAAGTGGTTCAACAACCAATACACGCGTATCGTTCACCGACGAGGTGATAAAAATCTTGGGAAATTGCGCAGGTGTAATAACGGTATCCGCGGTATCTATAGCATCTGCAGTATTTGTACTGGCAGCCGACGCTTGTGGCGCATTCTCATACGGCGTATATGACTTCATATAGTCGTAAACTGCCTTGCTGTTAAGCGGATCACCCCATTCGTCGCGCTCAATAACAGTTAATGGCAGCGATGGATCAAGCATTGTTGTTAATGCATCAACAAATGGCACATCAGCTTCAACACCGGCAAAACGTTCCGGCGCCATATTCGCTATTGCACCCATAAGCAGTCCGCCAGCAGAACCACCATTAGCCACAGTGCGGCGACGATCAGCCAAATGTGCATCTTGCAATGCTGCAGTTGCATCAACAAAATCCTCAAACGTGTGTTTCTTGGCTAGTCGGCGTCCCTGCTCATACCAAGCACGACCCATTTCACCGCCACCACGAACATGTGGCACCGCATACAATACGCCACGATCAAGCAAACTCAGGCGCGCTACCGAAAATGCAGGGTCAGAACTCGACCCGTATGCGCCATATCCGGTAATAAACATCGGGCAGTCACTCACCGGCAGATCACGTCGCCACACCAGTGAAACAGGAATATGCTCGCCGTCGCGCGCGGTGATCCATACACGACGTTCCATATAATCACGTGGATCAAAATCGCCAAGTACCGTCGCGCGTTTAAGTAACACATCCTCGCCAGTAGACGGATCAATCTCATGTAATTCACCAGGCCGCGTATAGCTGGCAAATGAGTAGCGCATTCGTGGCGCCTCATAAGAGGGATTGCCACCCGCACCGATAGTGTACAAACGACAAGTCTGCCCCGGCATACCGTCGGCTGTTGCACCATCAGAAACGGTCACTGTTGAATGCGGGCCAGACAGATCGTCGCTGGATTCAACCAATGACACATTATTATCTGCGTTATCTGCGCTGCGAACAATGTCAGACGTGCTGTGTACATCGCCAATGCCGCTATCAGTGGCGCTGTTAGCGGTATCAATATCAGTATCATCATCGTCAGCAGCGATATCCCAATCATCCGGCAATGCAGGTGGCAGTACTTCATTAAACCGCCACGGCCGTTGCACCAAAAAATCCTCAGCAGCATCCGATGTTGTCATTGTGGCCAAATGCGGCAAACCATCTGAACGATAGCTCAACGCCACAAAATGCCGATGAATAGCAATACCGTCAATACTCAAGCCATGAGTTCCTTGCAAAATTGCCGGATTACTGGGGTTGCGATATGACTCAGTAATCGGTCGACTGGCAGCGCCTGCCTCTACGCGATCACCCTGCTCACAACCATATGGCGAGCCTTCGGCCACGCACATGCCCTCGCCCAAACGGAACGGTGGCTCATGAGACCGCATATCAATCACATCGATCTCAAAATTGGGATTGCGCGCATTATGGTAAACCACTGCAATCGGAACATCACTACCATCCGGTGCCGCACCCTCGAATCGAGTAAAACTCACATCGTATTCCACATCCGTCTCGCGTGGAATGAATGCGCGGAATTCCCCCTCCGGTGTGTCTACCGGCAGCATCAAAACCTCGGTGGTGGTTTTAGAACCGGCACCAATTACGAGATTGTGCTCGTCAAAGCTCACACCGACATCCAGCCAGAAGCGTTCATCGTCTTCACGAAATACTTCAACGTCATCACTGACTGGCGTACCTACGCGATGACGCCGTACTGCATAAGGACGCCACGCATCATCGAGCACGGTGTAAAACACCCACTGTGCATCAGGCGTCATACACGCTCCACCCACCGCAGGAATCAATTCGTCAAGATCCTCACCTGTGGTTAGGTCACGCAGCCGGTAATCGTAACGCTCACTACCAGCTGTATCGATGCCATACAGAAGCCACCGCCCATTTTTGCTTATATCAAGCCCACCAACACGGAAAAAATCATGACCTTGCGCCTCATAGTTGGTATCAAAAACCACTTGTTCCCCGGGCATCGACCCTGGTTTGCCCATCGGATCAATCTGCGGTGGTGTCCAATCGTTCTCATCCCGAATCGGTAGGCGACATTGCACCGCGTACTGGCTGCCTTCTTGAGTACGAGTGAAATACCAGTATCCATCCATGCGAGTTGGCACCGACATATCAGTCTGCTGTATTCGTGACGATAGTTCGTCAAATAATGTGTGACGAAGAGTATCCAGATGTGCTGTGCGCTGAGCGCAATACTCGTTTTGTGCAGCTATGTAATCGCGAACGTCTGATGAGTCTTTGTCTCGCATCCACTCATACGGATCGGCAACGGTGTCGCCGTGAACAGTACGCGTATGCGGTACCTGCTTTGCCTGCGGCGGTGCGCAGATACGATGTTCAGCACTATCCGTGACATTTCTTCCATCGGTCATGCAGGTGATTATAGGAGACCCGGCGCATCAAAACCGCTAGAAGCTCTTTTACTACTGCGCATATAGCTATATAGAGGAGTCGCGAACGTATTTTTCTAAGTATGGCAGCATCGTTTTCATCAGATTTGCTCCGGTAGTACCGGTAAATACAGGTACATCAGTTACCGGCATCGGCTGAGTGGCTGACAATCCTAATACTTTTCCCAACGGTGAAGCCTCACGCGGAGACAATTGCCGGATACCAATAGCAATTACACGCCCTGGGTATCGGCGGGCAATAGTGGCATAAGTAGTAGGATCTTTCTGACCGTCGTCACCGATAAGAATGAACTTCATATCGGGAAAGTCACCCATCAACTGCTCTGCAAATTCCAACTTATGTTGCACGCCCGAGGGGATGAACGTTTTCGGACGCGGATCAAGATCGCGTAACAGTAGCGGACCATCCGGATAACCATGGTCAGCAATAAAGTGACGAATAGAACTCTCTACATTCCACGGCGATGTGGATAAATAGAAGAACGGCGCATCCGGGAATAAATCAGCCAGTTTCGTAAACAACACACTCATTCCCGCTACTGACGCCCGCTTATGCGGGTTGAGTAACAGCAGGTTGTATACCGCCTTCCAAAATGTAGGAACCTGCGTGATCATAATTGTGTCGTCAACATCAGAAATGATGCCAACTTTTGAACTTGAGGGAATAGTGAACAGGTTGGCGGTCACCGGTTTACGTCGTGGCACGTGGTAAGACACACGATGAATGCCCGGCGTCAGGCGGTGTTCTGCAACCAAGTCAAGATATCCGGCGTCATCTGACGACATGTATTCGCTGGGCATATTCAACGCCGAATCTGGCTTGTCATACACTTCTGAGGTGCCGACTTGCACCGTTTCTAATGGCACGCCATCAATAGCAATGCGCACTGCACGATGCGGAGCCGGAATTGCTAACATTCCCCAAATGCCACGAGTTCTAGCACCCGACTGGCTGCGCTCAGGTGCGTAGACTGTCCGGCAAATCAACCGAGAATACCGTTCAGTACCGTAACCGACATAGGGGTCTACTCGTCCAAACCAGCCAAGGTTTTTTACAACTGACGTAGAGGCCTTTGCCCATACGCCGAACCCTGTGGTAATCAGTCTGCGCGCAAGGCGTACAGCTGGAGGTTTTACTTCGAT
Organism: uncultured Bifidobacterium sp.; assembly: GCA_964417995.1. Lineage (GTDB taxonomy): Bacteria > Actinomycetota > Actinomycetes > Actinomycetales > Bifidobacteriaceae > Bifidobacterium. The sequence goes on along the minus strand of CAYQJZ010000023.1, from coordinate 10,799 downwards.
GCGTTCGTGTTTGGATGCTGAGTCGAATGTGGTGACGGCCTTACGTACCGGGATCGGCACTGTAGGCATATCGTCCCCCTGACGCGCACTGTTTTGTGTTGCGCGTTCCCCTTGCGATTGCCATGATGTGCTCATATGTTCACTATACCTGCACAACTTGGAGATCCCTGATTGCG
>CAYQJZ010000023.1:0-10523 GCA_964417995.1 uncultured Bifidobacterium sp. | reverse complement strand
TCGATTTTAAGAATCCAACCTTCTCCATAAGGATCAGAGGTAATTACTGACGGATCGTCAGAAGCCTCGCGATTGACATATCGAATTGTTCCTGCAACTGGACTGATCAACGGTTCAACTGCTTTATGCGATTCCAGTTCGACGATTTCATCACCAGCTTGCACATGATCGCCAGGTTCTGGCAGGTCTACATAAACGAGCTCGCCCAACTGGCTTGCCGCATATTCGGTTACACCAATGGATACCGGAGATGTAGACATATCAATCCACACATGATCCTGGGAATAGTCCAGATGCGTAGGCACGTCGAGGTTCATTGCGTCTGCGTTGGTGGAGTCACTCATAGAGTTCAGAGTATCGTACACTGAGTGCCGACGCACCGCAGAAGGAAACTCTCTCTGCTCACACGCTCACACATCCGCGATGCAACACTACCCCACTACAGATCAGCGCACAGCACTGTCTGGTGTAGTGCCAATAACCTGAACAACAGTGCCTTCTGGGCAGTTGTCGTAAATCCACTTGGCATCGGACTCATACATGTTCACGCAACCATGCGACCCATAATTGGCAGGGTCACCAGTTGAGATACCAGTACTATTCCACGATGCTGTATGGAATCCCTCACCACCGTTGTAATAGGTCACCCACTTAACGCCCTTGGTGTTGTAGGTTGTTCCGTCCTCGTTCTCACCAGTCATATCTTGAATGGAGTACTTGAGGTAGATATAGAAAGTGCCGCTATCAGTTTCCATAAAGTCAGTCGGCTTACCAGTACACACGTCGAATGTTTTCACCACTTCACCATCCTCGTAAACAGTTACCGTCTGCGAGCTTTTGTCAACAACAATGCGCATTGTTGACTCAGTTTCTATGGTGTCAAATTCGGTTATTTCGACGGTGGCTTGAATTGTTGCAGACTGACCATTGGTTAGTGCTTCCAACACTTGTTCAACAGTGTCATCTGTATCGGTCACTGTTACGCCATTAACGCCTTCAACCTTAGTGAGAAGCACGTTGCCTTCAGAATCAACAACGTCTTCCTGATCAACTTTTTCCTGGTCAAGTTCTTCTGGCAGCTTCTCTGCCAGGTAATCACTGATGGCATCCTCGTCGTACGTAAGTGTAATCGTGCCGTCTTGCACATTGTTGGATGGCACAATCCACGATGCAATAGCACTTACCGGAATTTGAAACTCGCTATCATCACCATTGGTGATAATAATTTCGCTGGCAAGTCTCACATTAGCTTTGTCGGCAGCTGACGTGGCAGTATCAACGCTGATAGGCATTTCCACGTCGGAATAAGTTAAAGTCACTGATGTTGCTTCACCGGGATACTTGATCAGATCCTCAATAATGGTGATAACGTCATCAAGCACTGGCGCAATACCATCCCGGCCTTCAGTCACCGTAAAAGTTTTCTCGTCGGAATCGTACGAAATAGTGGAAGCTTCGGCAGATTCTTCATCTGACACGAAGGCTTCTGTCAGATACGTTTTCAATGCGTAATCGTCAAGTTCGGCATTGAGACTAACTTCAACTTTAGAGAACGGGTTGATGCGGTACAGCCCCAATAACTCGTCACCGCTTTTGGCATCCAGTAAATCGTCAACAGTGGTGTCTACATCAACGGTGACGCCGAGTTCTTCGAGTGTTGCTTCAATTTCCTGGCCGTCATCGTTACTGATAGTGATTGTGGAGTTGGAGATTGCAGTGTTCACAGTATCAGTAAGCTCGTCGCTAGTCTGGCCGGTGACACTGATACCGCCCAAGGTCACACCCGGAGCAGCTTTATCTTGGAAATACCAGCGTGCAACAAAAAAACCTGTAATAGCAGCAACCAACAGCACGCCAATAACAGACAGGGTGATGATCAACGGAAGCTTGCTCTTCCTTCTCCGGTGGGACGGAGCAGTCCCCAACGGAGCGATCGCTGTCAGATCGTCAGCTGCGAGGGTTCCCATGGATGCACCGTCTGACTCTGTGATGGGAGACATGGCAATGGTCTCCTCATCGTTAGATTCAGCAAACTCATCCAACGTATGCTCATCAAACATGTACGTATTCCTTGTTCCCCTGATAAGTTGCAAGTGTAACTATACGTGAAAAGCTGAACTACAACTTTCTGCCATACCATTCCTCAATCATGTAACGTGCAATAGCTGCACGGGCAGGAGGAACAATACTTCCGGTAACTAATGCATCAGTGTATTCATCGCGGGTCATCCACCGTGCAGTTGTTGTCTCACTACCGTCCACATGAATGTCAGTACTATGCGCATACGCTTTGAATGCCACCATGAGTGACGCAGGGAATGGCCACGGTTGAGAACCCAGGTAACGAACTTCACCAAGGGTGATACCTACTTCTTCTTTGGCCTCTCTGCGACATGCATGTTCAAGATTTTCTCCGGCCTCAACAAAACCAGCAGATACTGAATACAGTCGAGGATCTTTCCACGCACTGTTGTGCTGTAGAAGCAAACGATCATTACCGTCAACAATCGCTGTAATTACAGCCGGTTCAACACGAGGGAACAGTAGACGATTCCCGTCATCCGCGTTAGTGCACTGCTGTGCCCAACCAGACATTGCTGACACAATTGGCGCACCACATGTTGGGCAGTAACGTTGATTGACATGCCATAGCCCCAAGCTTGCAGCTGTGGTGGCCTGACCTGCTTGCCGAGCCGATGCGTGAGGAGCAAAGCCTCGTAAATCAACCCAATCAAAACGGTCAACGGCGTGCTCAAATAGTGAGGCTTGTGCCTGCCAGTGTGATGAGTTCGACCCCTTATCGTCAAAAGCATCGTCAGCTCCGTTGGACCGAGCATCTGGTACCCATCCATCTGTGCCAGTTACCCACACCCGCGTAATATCCACAGCGACAACATGCTCGTCACGAGCCCCACCGTACCCGCCGAGGAACATGGCCACTGCCTCCGGATGTGAAGCCAACTCAGCAGCAACATACGCACCCGGTACTGTAGCCAAACGCATCGAAACACTCTCCCGCTCAGCGAGTACTCCCTGACCATGTGGTACAGCTAAGCGTCCCTGACGCGTCAAAATAACTGTGGTACCAGGGTCAGCTAACAACTCGTTTATTAGTCCAGGTTCAGACCGACGTTCTGACTGATAATCAATATCTCCCTGCGCAAGCGGCAGAAATGGTAGAACCTGCGTTAACGCCAATGGAGCGAATGTTGCCATTCAACTCACCTCCAACAATTCATCAACACAGCAGTCCGGCACACAGCACAACGCATGTTTTCTTATACCGCTTGTGTATTCACACGATTAATAAGATCAACCAGGCATTGGGCAACTATATCGGGATGTTCGTAAGCACTGAAATGGCCACAATCACCAATGACCGTGAACGATGCGTCAGTGCCAGTCATAGCTTCAGCAATAGGCTGCATCACCGACGGCGCACTCGACTTGTCTCTATCACCGCACAGCACAGCAGCCGGAGCCACAATTCGCGGTAACTGGTCATTAAGATCAGGGCGACCTGCTGCCATACGTTCTCTCCACGCAATGCCTTCTGGCTTCTGCTGGTGAATCCATTCAGTGAACTGCGTAATAAAAGCCTCAGACTTCTTTATTGTTGAATCACCTGGCTGAGGTTCAGCGAAATGCATCACTGGTTCAACAGTCTGATCACGTTCACATTCTTCAGCAATACGTAAGCGGTTCTCACGAGCTAAGGCAGAATCTGCGTCAGCTTTGGTATCGCACAAGGCGATCCCTGCCACTACCTCCGGGTGCAATCGCTGAATATCCAGTACCACATAGCCACCCATTGACAAGCCAACCCAGATGGCTTTGCTATACCCCGCGTCTTGTATTAGCTTCACATATGCCTCAGCCATACGATCCAGCGCCTGTGGATAAGAACCGTCATCAGCCACAACCCCCGTACTGTTAGCGTCAGGTATTACCCCTTCGCCTGCACCTGGCATATCAGGTGCCCATAGCGGAAACGGTTCCAGGCCACGTTTATTGACACTCTCAATAATGGCCGCCGCACAGTCATCCCACATGTGATGATCAACAGGAAAAGCATGCACCAGCACAACTGGCGTACCTTGCCCGTTGCGGTATACCGTATTATTCAACTCAATGGGCATCTCAGCCCTCCTATTCATCCAATCGCTGCCGCTTGATCATAAAAGCAGTATGTGCGCGATACTGTTTCTGTTCCCTCGTTTTTACCTGCGGTTTGTTTCTGTGGGTACATATCTACCGAGGGGTGTGTCGGTGAGCATAAACCGTCACTACAACCGCAAATTACCCCATCCACTCCAATGCACGCCTGATGATAACGCCTTGCCCAGAAGGCATCTGTTCAAGCAAATCGTTCAAATGAGGATCATGCACATCAATCCATTCCACGTCTAAGGTTTCATCCTGTGGCCGGCAGTCACCAGAAATTGGCACCACATAGCACAATGCCACTGCATGTTGGCGTGGATCATAAAATTCACTAACTCCAGGCGTCGGGAAAAATTCAGCCACAGTAAACGGCTGCAAACTCGTAGGCAGAATCGGTAAAGCAATTTCTCCAAGATCTTTGGCTATATTGCGCGCAACAGCTTCACGTAGTGTTTCGTGAAATAACACACGGCCGGCAATTATTGTGCGTTCAAACGACCCATTATCTGAAACGCGCAATAATGTTCCCACCTGTATGGCACGCCCCAGTTCATCAGTATGAACAGGAACAACCTCAACATAAACAAGCGGTACTGATGCACGTACCTTGTCGATCTGCGTTTTATCTAGCCAACCGGGCGGATCACCACTACCGGAACCACGCGTAATATCTTCTGGAGTGATGTTGTCAAACTCGCCACGGCGGCGTGACGCGTCAAAATCATCATTGTCAGGCACTTCGTCATTCAACACAGGCATGACATTTATTATTGCCGATTTCCTTAACTGCTGCATAACAAAACCTGTTTGACAATCAGCCGTTATCTGTACGCGAAATAGTGCTTTTGTGTGACGCAAGATGTTGGGTGGTGCTGGGATGCTAGAGAGCACAGTACGACGCACAACATAAGGAGAACTGTGGCTACTCATACACTAACCTCGCAAGACTTTGAAAGCGTTATTACCAATAACGATTTGGTATTCATTGATTTCTGGGCAACATGGTGCGGTCCATGCCAAGCTTTTGGCCCTATATTCGAGAAGGCCAGTGAAGAGCACCCTGATATTTACTTTGCCAAGGTCGATATTGATCAGAATCAAGATCTGGCTACAGCAGCTGGAATTCAGGCTGTTCCTACGCTCATGATCGCCAAACAAGGGCAGATTGTTTTCAGTCAAGCCGGAGCATTGCGCGCCTCTGACCTTGACACATTGATCTCGCAAGCTCAAGCTCTTGATCTCAGCACTGTCGAGCAGAACAATTAGTCGCCAATTGACCATTGATGTACAAAACAGCTCCCGGTACTCCAAAGCCTTAAGCATTAAAGGTGCTAAGGGCTGTAGAAATGCTGAAAATCGGTTATCTGCCCTCTGATTTATTGTTAAAGAAGTGTGAAAACACCGGCTTGTCTGTAGAGGAGCGTAATGGCTAACCATCGCAAAAAGTCTACGATTAGTTTACCGTCGTTAACTCGCAACCAGTGGATCCGTATTGCGGCAGCAACTGCAGCGGTTGTTTTGGTTGTCACCGGTGGTGTTGTTACGCGTGGCTTCTACCTTTCTGATTCAGATAACGAGCCCCAGGTCACCTCGTATTCAGCCACATCTACCGATTCTCTTGGTGTTTCTCGTGGAACAGTGCGCGACAGTCTGCAAGGTGTTGATGAGAATACCAGCTATGTAACTGTCACTATCAATGGCGAATCTCGTATTGTTTTGGGAGAGAATTTCACCACCGTTAAGTCTGTTCTTGAAGCTGGCAATATCACTCTCGAACCAACTGACACTATTGACCCTGCGCTTGATGAACAGGTAACAGAGTCAACGGTTATTGCCATCGAACGAGCTGGCGCTGAACTTGAAACAACCGAAGAGACAATCTCATATAGCACAATCCGCAAAGAGACTGACGAACTTCCTGAAGGTACCGAAGAAGTACAAACCGAAGGGCAGGACGGTGTTATGGAGGTCACCGCTCTTGTTACACGTTCAGGAGACACTGTTGTGTCATCTAACGTGTTTGCCTCTTATGTTAAGCAGGAACCAGTCGATGAGATCATTCTGGTGGGTACTTCAAGCAGTTCTGATTCAGATGATGACGACGATGATGATGATTCCTCGTCTTCTATTGGCACCACGGTGGCAACCAGCGATATGCAACAGTGGGCGCATGATTACTTGATTGACAATGGCTACACCGAGGAGGACTTCACCGCCACCGTGTACATTATCAATCACGAATCTGGTTGGCGTGTGGACGCCACCAATGCCAGCTCTGGCGCATACGGTTTACCACAGGCTTTACCAGGCAGCAAAATGGCTTCCGCCGGTGATGATTGGGAAACCAACTACCAGACACAACTTAAGTGGTTCTGGAGCTACTGTGAAAGCCGCTATGGCTCTATTACAGCAGCCTACACCTACTGGATTGCTCACGGCTACTACTAATCGATAACGGATCTAACGCGGTTCTGGTGAGTGGGCTTATACCGGGCGATAAGCTGCGAATAGCTGGGGCTAACCGGCAACACATTTTGACGTGGCCTACATATCTGGCATAGCCATTCTGGCTTAGAGCTCACACATTCTGTGGCTACAGCCCCCCGAACTCACTACGTACAAGACATACAAAAACAGGAAGATCCAGCAACCCCGTACATCCCGGTACGGGGTCGTATTTGTGTGCGGTGCTGCGGGCTAAAAATCCGAAAAGATGAGGCAGACGACATGGCACATCCAACGACACACTCGGGCTATAACCCAATAAAACACACAATTCGAGCTATAGGACAAAAAGTGTTGATGGCTAGCCCCCAATTCATCCGATATGGGTTCTGAGTGGTGCAGTTCTACCCCAACGATTCCCTCGCCCCTACTGTGCTGGTCTGCCTTTCCAGCGTGGCGCAATTTCTTGCACTGTAGAACCTCTTGCCCTACTGTGTTGGTCCGTCGAAAGCACCCGACTGGAAAATCAGGTTGCGGCCCTTGCCTCACTGTGGTGTCAATCTGTTTTGCTGTCCCGTGCCATTGTTCTCTCACACACAGGGCATCTAACCGTATTCATGGCCGTTATGTGACCATGGGGAACTTTGGGCTATAGTCCCAGATTGGGACTACCGCCGTTAGGGTATCGACTGCGACCCCTGGAGACCACGGAACAAAACAACGGTTCCGGGCAAAGCGCCTGAAACCGTCGAAATCACTGCGTACCCCCGGAGAGAGTCGAACTCTCGTTGTCAGATTGAAAGTCTGGTGTCCTAACCGTTAGACGACGGGGGCAACGAATTCATTACTATACTGGATGCTTATACAGTGCGCAATTCGGCGTGTCGCATCACTATCGCAGCAAGCCTCCTATCTCCAACCTCATAGATACCTTCGCATGCCTTCATGCACCTTACACATACCTTCACACCGCGCGGTAAGTGAAATCGTGGATCACACGACCAGCATCGAGACCTTTGCGTTCAAAATTCGTCAACACACGACCATCAAAGCGCTGAGACTCCATAAAATCAGCGTGAGGCATACGGGCAGCTTCATCGGCATTCCCTTTACCTACGTGCTCAGTCGGCAGACTAACTGTTACATCCCCGTTGTTTTCAAATCCCTCGATATTGTCCATCACCTCATGCACATGCAGCGCATAGTCCTCAATATCGGTAGCAATACGCCATACACCACCATTAACCAATACACGCCGTATATCAGCAGCAAAAGCCTGCTGCACAATGCGTCGCTTATGATGCTTCATCTTGGGCCATGGATCAGGGAAAAACGTCCATACTTCAGCCGCCATGCTGTCAGCGCACACTTTTAATAACTCAGTCGCATTCACCTGAGCGATACGCAAATTATCAAGCCCTTGTTTGCCAGCCATGAGCATCGTATGTGCAACACCGGGATCATAAACCTCAACAGCAAGGAAATTGGTTTCTGGATGAGCCTGAGCAGCCGCAACGATGTTCTCTCCTTGCCCAGTACCTATTTCAATGATCAACGGGTTGCTGTTCCCCCACTGCGAGCGCACATAGAGGTTGTTAATCACCACGCCTTCACGTACTGACAGTGAACCCTCACCAGCGTTGATGTCTAATAAGTATTTCTCCGCATAGCGATCCCATGCGCGTTGGAGTCGTGCATCCAAGCGCACTGAGCGGCGAACGAACGACAGTACAGGACGCCCCCCATGTTCTGGATGTTCTAAACCTGCCACACCCCTCACAGCAGTTTTATTAGAGTTGTTAGCAGATCGGTCACCATTGACATCACAATCTTTGCAATCTTCGTGTACATGTGCCGACATATGAGTGTTCAGAACCGTGGACTCATAAGGTGTTTCTACGCCAGTATGCATGGTGTCTGTTGTTTGTTTCTCACTACTACACATAGTCTTCATTTATAGAGGAAACGCAGGAACGACACCGGTTTGTGCGTTCGTGTTTGCCTGCTATACTAAAAGTGTTCAAAAAGTAACATACTGGAGCAAAAATGAACATCGGGCGTGTGTGCCCATTATTCTCGCCCGACTCACTGAACTCCTCTCAGCGAAAGGTCACAGTATGACAGTTCTCGTCACCGGCGGATGCGGCTATATCGGTGCCCATGTCGTCCATGCGCTCCACCAAGCCAATCAAAAGGTCGTTGTTGTTGACGACCTGAGCTATGGCAAGCCCACCCGCATTGAAGGTGCTCGACTGTACGGCATGGACGTTTCTGCCACTGGTTCCGGTGAGCGTCTTGCTGAAATCATGGAAGCCGAAGACGTAGATGCTGTTATCCATTTTGCAGCACGCAAGCAGGTTGGCGAATCCGTTGAAAAGCCACTGTGGTATTACCAGCAGAATATTAACGGTATGCTTAATGTGCTTATTGGTATGCGTGATTCTGGCGTTAAGAAACTTGTTTTCTCGTCTTCTGCGGCCACTTATGGCGTTCCGCCGGTCGACGTGGTTCCCGAGGATGTACAGCCAATGGTTCCAATCAATCCTTACGGACAAACCAAGCTGTTTGGCGAATGGATGGCTCGCGCTTGCGAGACAACTTATGGTATTCGCTTCTGCGGTCTACGCTATTTCAATGTTGCCGGTTGCGGCCCAGTCGAGTTGGAAGATCCGGCAATTCTCAACCTCATCCCCATGCTGTTTGACCGATTGAAGAAGGGTAAAGCTCCAGCGATTTTTGGCGATGACTACCCCACACCAGACGGCACCTGCGTACGCGATTACATTCACGTTTCCGACCTTGCTGATGCGCATGTTGCCGCATTGGACTATCTTGACCGCGATGAGCGCAAATATGATGCGTTCAATGTCGGCACAGGCGAAGGCACTTCGGTCCGCCAAATTGTTGACGAGGTTAAAAAGGTTACCGGACTGCCATTTGTTGAGACGGTAATGCCACGTCGTGCTGGTGATCCACCGCATCTGATTGGTTCACCAAAGCGCATCAATGAAGAGATGGGTTGGCATGCGAAGTACAACGTCGAAGACATTGTAAAGTCCGCATGGCAGGCTTGGCAGGCAAACCCTGAGCATCATATTGATGTTGAAACATGGAAGCAAGCTGACTGACCTGAACAATTAGTTCTAAATAATCACCTATGACGAGAACAGGACGCGATCTCTATAAGGGGTCGCGTCTTTTATTGAAGTCATAGACCATTTTGTTTACCGGTTTAAACAGCACAGCACAGATACTGCCCTTACAACACGCCGAAAAGTAAAAATATTAAGCTCTCATAATACGTCTTGCATGACAAGATTACATAAGCATCATTTTCAAAAACCCCAGAAATTCAACGAGACACGCCGCAGCTTGCGTCAGCCATCATCATGAGTAATATATTCACTCGGTTCCTCCACAAGAGGTCACCACGGCCCCGTAGCTCAGTTGGTTAGAGCGCCGCCCTGTCACGGCGGAGGTCACCGGTTCAAGTCCGGCCGGGGTCGCGAATAGTTTAAACCCGGCTCGCCGGGTTTTTTCAACTGTTCATGGCTCTGTAGCTCAGTTGGTAGAGCGAACGACTGAAAATCGTTAGGTCAGCGGATCGATGCCGCTCGGAGCCACCAACTACCCCGCCTAGTGCGGGGTTTTTCTTTCCCTCCCGTAGTCACGTCACCCAGGAACCAAGGCTTATAGAACAAAAGGGAGCTTAGGACAAAAGGGGCCCAGTTGTGTTGATTGTGCTGATTCTATTGATGGATTGTTTTTGTGTTTCACTGTTAGCGTCCTTCTCTTTCGCATACAAAGAGTCTGAGCTATAGGCCAAGAGTCTTCTCAGCTGCCACACCAATGAGTGGGTTTGTATTCTCATGTGTCCCCAGTGAGGACGATCTTTGGTCTCGTTGCACCCCGTT
>CAYQJZ010000022.1:14672-30503 GCA_964417995.1 uncultured Bifidobacterium sp. | reverse complement strand
ACATCATAGAAAATATCCGTGAAGATAGTAGTCAACCCATCAACATCGCTAACAGTCTTATAGTATTTATTAGACGTTTGAGTACCCAGATTATCGAGACTCTCAGCATTCGGGTAATTACTCGACACACCATGCATAAACCGGTTGAACTCAGTCTCCGTGTCAGAAGGATCAGCATCCTCGAACAAGCCGACCGTATACACCAGCGCATTACTCTTCACGCTTGCACTTGTGGCAATCGCTGAATTCGCAACCGTCGTACTAAAACTTTCATCATCTGCGTGGGCAGGCTCACCGTCCGTGAAGAAAATCACCACCTGCTGAGCCCCTTCACGAGCACCCTTATAGGTTCCACTAGTCGAACCAGAACCGTACGTACCACCCTCAAGAACCTTCTGCACCAAATCCATACCGTAATCCGCAGCAGTAGCACCTCCCGCTATCAGCTCGTACACAGCGTCCCCAAGCTCGTCGCTATCAGTTGTGAAATCTTTCACCACCTGCGTATAGTTAGCACTATCAGTAGTCCGATTGTCGCCTATAGAATAACGATAAGAATCATTACCAAACTTCACCAAAGCAACACGATGCTTCAAATTCTCATTGTCAATATCCTCGTTAGCGGCATCAGTCGTATCAAGAAGCGAATACACCGCTTCCTTCACCGCATCCAGCTTACTCGTCGTTGACGACTGCGTATAAAACTGCACATGATCAGGATCATCATCATCCGCAGACGTCATCGCAGACACAGGGACCTCACCGTCGCTGCCCTCGTAGTACCAGGTGCTTTGAGATCTGCGCCATTTAAGTTCTACATACTCGCCATCAACCAAAACATAATAAGAACCACTACCGGTATTACTCACGTTATACGTCTCTGTATACGTCGCCTCCAACACTTCATCCATTGAGCTGGACAAATCCAACAACAACACAATATCAAGCGGCGTCGCACCACTCACAACAGAAGAAAGAGCAGACAAAGTAACCGTCGCGGTCTCGTCACTACCGTTGGTCACTGACTTATCAGTCCACACCTGACCGATCTTGCTCTCTAAGTTCTCGGCGTTAGCAGTCAGTGAGTAGCTCTCACTCGTATCCGGATCAGTCACCCACGAGCCAGAAGCACCAGCATCAACAGCATGAGCATCACCAACCACACACAACGACACCACAAAAGCCACAACCACGCCAAAAGCCCACACAACCGTGGAACGACTCGCAGACAACACACGCACATGACGCGCACCACCACCACGAGAAAAACCTAAGCCCCCCCCAACAACAGCATCAACAACACCACGTACACGATCCTTCAACTCGCGAAACCCACCCCGGAACATAACGTCTTTCCTTCTATTCCACCGCATGTCAGCCACATACAAACAACAAATCAGAAAAGAGCGTAACACACCCCCTATACACTCCCCTGAAACACTGAATCCCAGTAAACACACTGCCACCCCACGGCAGGTTGCAAGCACAGCGTACGGACTTGATCGAACCCCAGTAAACACTTCCACCCCCACAAAAAAAGAACCCCACCATTACGCATGCGATAAAACCACAAAAACAACGCCTTTTCACCTCCACTGCACAACCAACCACGACCCCCACAACCCACACCCCTCCACACATAAAACCAGAAAACTGGTTTAGTAAACGCAACCTATGCTTGGGGTTTGGATCGTCTATCTCCTCGCTCATGTCCAAAAAAGGGAAGGGGAGGATAATCCGACTTCTAAGGGTGAGCTGGACTTCCTCTACCTTTCCCCTATTCCAATGCGTGAAGCAGCCCTGCCCCTAGTCTATGAGGAGTGCACTAGTGCGGGCTGCATCACATACGTTATGTATATCCCGGCACCTATCCCGGAGGGGTGCGCCCATATACAGAGCCAAACGGTCCATATGATCCAGCTGCTGACCATCGCAAATGCACTCCAAAGACACAAAGCCTCAACATTGCAACGAGTTCTTGCACGCGGTTAAGTGCACCCTAAATAGCGACTAAGTACGCCCCAAATACAAGGGAACCTTAACTAAATGAAAAACCCACATTCCGACCCATACTCAACGGTTCATTGTTAAACACATTGTTGCAGGCGTCGAATGTCGTGGTGGTTTTTGTTGTGTAACGCACGAAGTGACACACTCTCACGAGCGTTTCACTGGCGCGTAGATAACGGTGTTGATCAGATCATGGTAATGCTCGGCAACAGCCTGACGGCGAGCCTTCATACTTGGCGTTGTCAAACCGTTTTCTTCAGTCCATTCGTCGGCAACAATCTCAAATTTACGAATCGACTCAGCACGAGACAACAACTCGTTAGCCACATTTACTGCACGTTCCACTTCGCCACGCACAATCGAACTGTTCACCGCAGCTTGTAGGTCAGGAACCGGTGCAGCACCACGAGACTTGAGCCACTGATTCGTTTCAGCAAGATCCAACGAAATAATTGCAGCAATAAATGGACGGCGTTCACCAACAAGTACGCATTGGCTCACAACTGGAGAGGTCATCACTGACGCTTCAAGCATGCTAGGTGACACATTCTTACCGCCTGCGGTAATGATGAGATCTTTTTTACGCCCGGTAAGCGTGACAAAACCATCGTCGTCAACTGAGCCAAGATCGCCGGTATGCAGCCATCCATCAACAATTTGTTCTGCTGTTGTTTCTGGGCTGTTATGGTAACCGTGGCAGACGGCACGACTTTTAATACACAGCTCGCCGGATTCGTCAACGCCAACGGTCACACCTTGCAGGGGCATGCCGATTGTTCCAATTCTGTAACCGGAAGTTGGGTTGACGGTGGATGGTGCGCAGGTTTCTGTCATACCGTAGCCTTCAAGCAGTGGCAAACCAACACCGTTGAAGAAGTGAGCAATAGAAACATCTAACGGGGCACCGCCAGAAACGGCGTATTCTACATTGCCGCCGAATACGTTCATAATTGTTTTGTACACCAGTTTGCTATACACGGCATGTTTGATCCGCATAGGCACTGGTACTGATTCACCAGCTTGTCGAATTACTGACCAGTCGCGAGCTGTTGCCGCTGCATCAGCGAAAACACGCCCCATAATGCCAGCACCGGCTTTTTGCGAAGCTGCGTTATAAATCTTTTCAAAAATACGCGGTACAGCCAAAATGAACGTCGGCTTGAACGCACTGAAGTCAGACAGGATCGTTTTGAGATTGCTTGACAAGCCTAGAGTGACATTGCCCGCGAAACAGAAGAATTGCATGTATCGAGCAAAAACATGAGCCAGTGGAAGGAAAAGCAGCAAACGACGGTCGGGCTTAAGAGCAATATCAGGCATAGACTGCACACCTGAGTAGGTTATAAACACAAAATTGCTGTGTGTCAGCTCAACACCTTTAGGCGTGCCTGTTGAACCAGACGTGTACACAATAGTTGCCAGATCATCTCCGCCAATGGCGTGCTCTCGCTCATAGAATTCAGCATCGCTAACAGAACGCCCATATTCTCGAATGGTTTCGATAGCACCACGGTCGATAACATACATATCGGCCAGATCTGGGCAACGGTTACGCACTGACTCGATTTTGTCGCGTTGTGCATCGTTTTCTACAAAAACCATACGTACATGCGCATCGTTAAAAATCATCTCTACCTGGGATGATGAGTTCGTCTCATAAACCGGAACAGTTAATGCCCCGATCGACATGATTGCCATATCAAGTGCAGTCCATTGCCAACAGGTGTGGGCAATAACCGACACAGAATCACCAGGCATAACCCCTCGGGCAATCAAACCTTTAGCCAGTGAAATCACGAGATTTTTGAATTCAACAGCGCTGAAGGATTGCCAGTCGCCATGTTCATCCTTGTACTCGACCAGCGAATCATTGGGGGTACGATCTGCGCGTTCTTCAAGAATTGAAAACAGGTTCTTGTTGTCGTCAATCGGTTCCTGCAATGGTCGCGTATATTCCTTCTCCATATCACTCCCTGTTGATCGGAATCCTGACTCCTGATTGTACATGCTGAGTGAGTCATAATTACGTTTCCGTAACCTGTTTGATGACGATTTTTCGAGGCGAGGCCAACGATTGTGGATTGAGGTATTCATCGCTTGATGTTCGTACTCCCCAATGCACACATTCACTGGAACAATGATCTGATTCACCCTCTACCACGGCGAAGGGTTGACCTTGTTGTGTAGCAGTTCCAATGCTCAGTTCAGTATATGCTGGTTCAAAAGTTGATGTCAGTGCACCATGGCGAATTGTTACCACGGATTTGCCGGCAACAGAGCCAGCGAAAGCAATACTGCCATCAGCTGGAGCCAGTAGCTCATCTCCTACTGTTGTACTCAGATCAATACCTCGATGTCCTGAACTCCACGGCTGAGGTGGAGGATCGAAAGCTTCACTAACATCAGGATCACTCACCGGCCATGTCAGCATAACAGCGCACCCATTAGCTGACGTTTCCAAACCGTTCGTAGAGACAACAGCAGGAAAACGACCAGTAGAACCATGAGCAGTAACACGACGAATAAGCACACGGTTTATCAGCATGTTATTTATCGGCACGTCATAGGTATATGACTGTTCTGGTGATAATTCAGCGTTATTGCACGTCCCTTTAACGGTTGATGGTGCATATGTGGAGATAACACTAACAGGTGAAGGCATGCCCATAAGCAACACTGCCATGGAGACAATTACCATTGCCATAGCAAGTACAGCAATCGTTGCTAGTAGTGTTCGCTGTTGACGGCGACGTTCCAGCTGATCGTGATACTGCTTCTTCTTGAGGCGTTGCTTATAGTTCCACATATTCACCGCCAGCTCCTTTGCAGTGGGTTGCGATTAGTACGCATTCCACTGTGCCGTTGGTGATTAGTGAACGTCGAGTTGAAACGAATATTGTGGTCGAAGGGTTGCTTTATCCAGCAACCGTAAACATAGTGTTTGTTAACAGTTAGCTGTTGATCAGGTGAGCAACAGCCTCCAAAGCAAGTTTGTAACCGTAGAATCCCATGCCGGTGATGGTACCGGTAGCCACGGGTGAAATAACACTGTATTTGCGGAATTCGTCACGCGCAGAAGGGTTGGAAATATGCACTTCCATTAACGGCAGCCCTGCATCAGTGACCATATGTGCCGCATCTGACAGTCCGTACGAATAATGTGTAAAAGCCGCAGGATTCATCACTACTGGCGTACCCTCATCAACAGCACGATGCATCCAACCAATCATCTCAGCTTCGTCGTCGGTTTGCCGCACTTCTACATCAAGTCCCAACTCAACTCCCCAGGCAATACAGTCACGGCGTAATGTTGGCAAATCCTGATGGCCATACACATCGGGTTCGCGAACACCTAGTCGTCCAAGATTAGGCCCATTAACAACGATGACTTTCTGCATATGTCGTTCCTTTCGCTGCGTTATTCCCGCTACCTTACTCTCAAGTTAATGACTGTTTTATGCCTTGATTCAGCCACGAATGCGGTCAAAAGCTTCGCGTACAGCTTCTTCTGGCGGATTTTCAACGTGAATAACGTGACCAATATCGTCAAGCAGCACAAAACGCAGCATGGTGCCGCGTGCTTTTTTGTCGCGGTGCATCAAGGCCAGTACCTCATCCCACGTTCCACCATTCCACGTTGTGGGAAGCCCAAGCGATGAAAGCAGTGAACGGTGATAGTGCACCATGTCAGCATCGATATATCCGAGCAGATGTGACAATTCAGCGGCGTACATCATGCCTACGGCGACAGCATTGCCGTGCCGCCAACGGAAATGTTCGATTTGTTCGATAGCATGCCCAAGTGTGTGACCGTAATTAAGGAATTCACGCATTCCTTTTTCTTTGAGGTCTTCAGAAACATGACGTACTTTGACGTTAACGGATCGTTCAATCAGCTCGCAGACCACGTTTTTCAATGAGGATTCCAGGAAATGTGAACCGCTGAAATCCCGAAGTTCATCGGCATGTGTGTCGAGTATGTTCAGAATCTGCTGGTCCATAATGAATCCAGATTTGGCAACTTCGCCCAGACCTTCAACAAAAATATCGTTAGGAAGCGATACCAAGGTGCGCACATCGGCGAGCACTCCAGCAGGTGTGTAGAACGAGCCAACGAGATTTTTACCCTGTGGAGTGTTGACGCCAGTTTTACCTCCGGTAGAAGCGTCTACCATTGCCAATAGTGAGGTTGGGCAGTTAACGTATGTGATACCACGCATCCATGTTGCTGCTACAAATCCAGCCAAATCGGTGGCTGCTCCCCCACCCAGGCCAACAATAGCGTCAGAACGGGTGAATCCTTCGTCACCAAGTCGCTGCCAGATACGATTGGCCACGTCAACGGTTTTTCCAGCTTCAGCGTCGGGAATAACAATGTCGCTCACCTGGTAGCCAGCTTGCCGTAACAGAGTGCGTGCATGATCAGAATGACGTTGCACAGGCTGCGTGTGTATAAGCGCAACACGTACCACGCTGTCGCCCAATATGTCAGCAAGATGCCCTGTAGCACCTTCACCAATGCGCACGTCGTAGGGTTCAATAGCTGTTCCTGTTACGTGAACGCTGCGTTCCTCGATCATATCTTTCATCCTTCGTGCCGCTTGCAATGGCGTCATACCGTGGGTATACACATACACGTTGGCAACACCACGGAACACCGGGTCGCGTTGCTTGTACAGTGATTTCCACCGCGTATTAGCGTCACCGTTAAGCATAGGGCGTCCACCGCCGCGGCTGGCACGTTCCATGGCCTCCTGAGGGTCAGCCATCAGATACACGACTTTGCCACCGTTCGCCACATATTGTTCTAAGGTATGTTGCACGCTGGAGGTCATTGGTGCGCCGCCTCCCAGTGAGAAGATACCGTCGAATTCGCTCATAGTACGGCGGATCAGATCGCTTTCCACTTGTCGGAACGCTGGCTCCCCGTAACGTTCAAAATAGTCAGGGATGCGCATACTGACCTCGTGTTCAATATCAACATCGGCGTCACGGAATGGCAATCCCATCAGCTGAGCCGTTTCTCGACCCACGCGTGTTTTGCCAGCTCCCATCATGCCGATGATGACAGCACGTGGTTGTGTAGCGCTCATTCATCCCTCCTTGAAGAACTGCACTGCAATAGCTGCACTGTGTATGACTTAACTCGTAGCCGCGGCAACACCACTTACTACTTACTACTCACCGTCTGCTGTTCACCAGCATGATCGTATGAATGCGCATCCTGCGTTTACGCTGCATTCGTTGTTCAGCAGCAGCTATAGCGAGTGACCGTAGTAGCGGTTGCTGTTGTTGGCCAGTGCTGATCACTGCATATGTTCAGGCCATGAAGCAAGGTACGTTTCAGCATTGCGACGTGTTTCAGCAACATTGTCGCCGCCGAACTTCTCCAGAACAAAACGAGCCAGAGTCAGACGAACCATGGCCTCGGCTACCACTGACGCTGCGGGAACAGCTGTGGAATCAGAACGCTGGTTAATAGCCTGAGCTGGTTGGCCAGTTGTCACATCGACAGTGCGCAGTGCTTTGGGGATAGACGGAATCGGTTTCATTGCTGCACGTACACGAATGGGTTCACCGTTCGACATACCGCCTTCGATACCGCCGGCGCGATTACTTAAACGGCTGATATGACCGTCAGCATCTGCCACAATTTCGTCATGTGCTTGGGATCCAGGGCGTACTGCTTCTAAGAAGCCATCGCCGATTTCTACGCCTTTAATGGCTTGAATGCCCATCACTGCTGAGGCCAGGGCCGCATCAAGGCGACGGTCGGATTCGACATATGTGCCTAATCCTGCGGGAACATCGTAGGCGATAACTTCAACCACACCTCCGAGCGTGTCAGCATTGGTTTTAGCTGCGTCAATGCGTTCAATCATTCGCGTTTGTGCGGCCTTGTCTAATGTGCGTACTGGAGAAGCATCGAGTGCATCAACATCGTCGGGCGTAGGCACAATCGCCTGTTCAGGTTTGTCAACGCCTGCTCCGCCGATAGACAGAACATGGGCAACAGTGCGAATACCTAATGACTGTTCAAGAAATGCAGCAGCGACCGCACCTACGGCAACGCGAGAAGCGGTTTCTCGAGCACTGGAACGTTCTAGGACTGGGCGTGCATCGTCGAAACCGTATTTACGCATACCGGTTAGATCAGCGTGTCCAGGTCGTGGACGGCTCAGTGGCGCGTTGCGACCTTCGCGTGGCAGTTCGTGATCAAGTGGATCTGCGCTCATTACTTCAGTCCACTTTGGCCATTCAGTGTTACCAATTTCAATAGCGATTGGTGAACCAATTGTTTGCCCGTGCCTAACTCCAGTGAGTAAACGTACCTGATCTTGTTCAAACGACATACGCGCACCACGACCATAGCCGAGACGGCGGCGTGCTAATACCGTGCGAATATCATCACTCGTGATTCTCACGCCTGCGGGAATGCCTTCAATCATTGCTACTAAGGCTTCGCCGTGGGACTCCCCTGCCGTCTGCCAGCGCAACATACCTTCTACTCCTTCGGTGGTGTTCTGGGAAACTGTGGTCTATCCTACCGGGATGATCTACTTTGCTGTGATTCCCAGTCTTCTATGTGGACTTGCTGTCAGTGTTAACGATATACGTCAACGGCGGGTACCACGTATGTGGATTGCTCTGGGTATGGCTGCGCAGTGTTTAGCGTATGTTGTGTATGGTGTGTTGTTTGATGAGCCGCTGTTGTGTGTTAGTGCACTGGTGTATGCCGTTGTTGCTGCTGTGATTCAATTGGTGTTGGCGTTGCTTCGCCCTGGTGCTGTGGGTTTTGGTGATGTGACAGCCACTGCGATGTTGGGATACATGATGGGCGCGTATGGTTTGACTCGTTTTGTTCTGTGGTGGTTGTTGATGGGTATTGTGGGGCTGTTATGGATAGCGCTGTGGCAGTGGTTTGCAGCCCGTTATCTGCGTAATAGTGCCTGCAAAGTGCCGTTTGTTCCGGTGATTTTGTGTTCTGCTGTTATTGCCATGCTCTAGCAGCAGAACACAAAACACGATATGAATCGCTGACTGGTGCCACTGCTGTTTATCACTGTGTGCGGTGATAAACAGTATTCGATGCGGCTACGAGTATTACTCGATGCTTGACATGTATTTGTCGTATAACTCCCAGAATCCGTCTTCAGTGGTGGCGAATTCGGTGTATCCGGTGTCAAGATCGGTGGTGATGAAGTACAGCCAGTCGCCTTCTGGTGGGTCAAGTGCTGCCTCGATAGCGTTATCGCCTGGATTGCTGATTGGGGTTGGTGTCAATCCGGTAAGAATGCGTGTGTTGTATTCGTTGGTTTCGTCAGCAAGCTGGTCAGTGGTCAGTTCGCTGGCGGAAATACCCAAACCGTAGGCAACAGTGGTATCCATACCTAACGGCATGTTTTGTTCCAGTCGGTTGAGAATAACGCGTACAACCTTGCCGTAGTATTCGTCAGAGTTAACTTCGGCCTCAGCAATTGATGCCATGATCAGGATTTCTTGGCGTTCTTCGCCTTCTGGTACGCCAAGGGCGTCAAGTTTTTCAATACGAGCGTCTACCATTGCCTGCATAATCTCGCTGGCAGATGACATGCTGGCAACGTCATAGGTGCCAGGTTCCAGCCAACCTTCAAAGCTGCCGTTGGCTTCATCAGGTAGGATGCCTTCGCCACCGTTGTCGATAATCTCTTGGAATTCGCTTTCGTCGATACCGGAAATTTCTGCCGCGGTGGCGATAACGTCAGATACCCATTCACCTGATTTGACCTCAAGGAATCCGCTGGCCTGGCTTTGATCAGACAAAATAGATAGCACGTCAGAAGCTTTCATCTGATATTGCAGTTCAAACGTTCCTGGGTACAGCGTGGAATTGTTTGAAATGCTTGTTAAGGCATCAGCTGATTTAATAACGTCGATCTCGTAAAGCTCTTCGGCTACAGTGTTCCAACTGGATCCGCTGGTGACGGTGTATTCTACGCTGCCACTGCCTGGTCCTGAATAATCTTGCACTACGGACTGTTCTTGTTCAGCTGCCATAGTGTTGCGCCACTGTTTTAAGGCTTTATATCCGAAAACAGCAACAGTAACGACCAGGGCAATCACTACAACAGTAGCGATAGCGGCAATAATACGTTTGCGACGTTTCTCTCCTCGACGCCGACGCATCTCTTTGCGGGAATGCGGTGGCACTGGTGGTTCGCCTGACAATGGTGTTGTGTCCTCACTGTCACCTCCGACCCATTGAACGTGATCGTCGAAGAAATTATCAAGATTGTCGGCCACAGATCACTCCTTGTTCACTTCTCTCTGGTCAAGCGCCGTCTGAAGGATGACTACAGCGGATTGCTGGTCAACCACGGGGCGATGGCGTCGGGTGTTGACCTGAGCCTCGAGCAACAGTCGGTGGGCGCTGACAGTCATCAGTCGCTCGTCTAGTAATGTTACCGTCACAGCAGTCGATTGGTCGAATTGGCTATCTGTTGTCAGCGTTCGCAACCGTGTTTGCAAATTACGAGCCCAACGGCGCGCTTTTTTAGCACTCTTGCCCTCGGTACCGTCCATAAGCAGAGGCAGACCAATAACGACATGGTCAACTGATTCGTCAATGATGGTGTCGATAACCGCATCCAGAGCGTGGAATGAGTCACCGTTGACTGTGATATTCCCTGCTGGATGTGCCAGGGTGAGCTCTGGGTCAGACAGTGCCAGTCCGACCCGAGCATCACCAAGATCAACGCCAAGCCATACCATTCGTGGCTCAGCCCTTCATCGCCTCATGAACTAATGCGTCAAGAGCCTGATCGATCTTTGTCGCGTCAGAACCGCCGCCTTGAGCAAAGTCTGGCTTGCCGCCGCCACCGCCGCCAAGTATCTTGGAAGCAGTGCGTATCAGATCGCCGGCCTTAATACCAGCTTGGCGAGCTGCATCGTTTGTAGCGACAACAATCATGGGCTTGTCATCGGCGTTGATACCGGCAAGAGCCACAACTGTTGCTTTATCGTCACCGAGACGGCCTCTAATGTCGAGCACAGTCTTGCGTAACGCGTCAAACGTGCCAAAATGATCAACATTCTTTGCTGCCACCACAACAGGAGTGTGAGCGGCTTTGGCTTCATCAACTAATGATGGAACCATTGCTGCTAATTGGCTTTCGTACATGCTGGCAAGGCGTCGATCTGACTCTTTGAGCTTGGCCAGAAGCGCATTGATACGCTCAGCAAGCTCATCAGGTCGCGCGTTCAACGTGTCTGACAGTTGAGAGACCAGCGCGTGTTCGCGAGCATTGTATTCGTACGCACTTTCACCGACCAGCGCGTCGACACGGCGAACACCGGAACCAATCGAGGCTTCAGACATGATATTCACTGAGCCAATTTTGCCGACATGATCCACGTGTGTACCGCCGCATAGCTCGCGGCTCCATCCGTCTTCGCCGATTGTCACTACGCGCACAATGTCGCCGTATTTTTCTCCGAACAGGTGCATTGCACCGAGAGCAATGGCGTCATCGAATTTCATCTCGCGTGTGGTAACAGCAAGGTTGTCGCGCAGTTTGTTGTTCACGCGAGCTTCAACGGCACTCATAATGCCCTTGGTTGGCGCCTTCGGCCACTGGAAGTCAAAGCGCAAACGGTTTGGAGCGTCTTCAGAACCGCGCTGGGTAGCCTGTGGACCAAGTTCTTCGCGCAATGCCTTGTGCACCATATGTGTAGCGGTGTGTGAACGGGCGATAGCTCCGCGACGGGCAAGATCAATAGTAGCGTTGACTTCAGAGCCAACAACCAGCGTGCCTTCAGTCAAGCGGCACTGGTGCACAATAAGATCTTTAATGGGCTTCTGCACGTCGTCTACTTCAAGCACAGCACCGTCGTCAGACAGAATCTCGCCCTGATCGGCAAGCTGGCCACCGGCTTCCGCGTAGAACGGTGTACGGTCGAGGATTACTTCAACGTTGGCTGGCGCGGTAACAGCAGGTACTGAACCCTTGCCTTCCTGCATAATGCCGAGAACTGTTGACCGGCTGGAATAGTCGGTGTATCCGAGGAAATCAATCGGCTTGACCAGTGTTTTCTTGAAGTCGTCGTAAACAGACAAATCCACGTTGTGACGTTTCTTCAACGCGTCTGCACGTGCACGGGACTTCTGCTCGCCCATCAACTCACGGAACTTGGCCTCGTCAACTTTGACGCCCTGTTCGGCGGCCATTTCGAGTGTTAACTCGATAGGGAAACCGTACGTGTCGTGTAGGGTGAACGCATCTTCGCCAGAGACAGTCGGGTCGTCAGTCTTTTTAGCCTGAGAAACAGCTACGTCAAGAATGGTGGTGCCATTTTCCAGTGTACGACGGAAAGCATCTTCCTCACCGTAGGCTGCTTCCGAAACATCGTGGAATGTGTTGTTCAGTTCAGGGTAGCTGGCTGACATCGCATTTTTCGACACGGGCAGCAGCTGCGGCATTACCGGATCAGTGTAGCCGAGCATACGCATGGAGCGGACAACACGACGGATCAGACGACGCAAAACATATCCACGGCCAACGTTGCTGGCGCGTACACCATCGCTCATAATCATCAATGCTGAACGTACATGGTCAGCAACAACACGGAAACGCACATCAGCTTCTGGATCGTCACCGTACTTGCGTCCGGTGAGACGTTCCGCAGCTTCGATTACTGGGTAAACTTCGTCGGTTTCGTAGATGTTGTTCTTACCTTGCAACAGGTAGGCCATACGTTCAAGGCCAGCACCGGTATCGATGTTCTTGTTTTCCAATTCGCCGACAATGTGCAAATCGGTTTTCGATTTGACGTTGTCGACCTCGTAGTTTTCGAACACCAAGTCCCAGATTTCAATGAATCGTGTTTCGTCGGCAGCGGGTCCGCCGTCTTTGCCGTATTCCGGGCCACGATCCACGTAGATTTCGGAGCATGGACCGCCAGGGCCAGGGCCACCTGTGGTCCAGAAGTTGTCTTCCATGCCGAACACTTGCATGTGTTCAGGGTCGAAGCCTTCGTTCTTCCAAATGGAGCGGGCTTCTTCATCGTCAGTGAAGGTGGTTACCCACAGCTTGTCGGGGTCGAACCCGTAGCCACCTTTGTCTTGTGGCAGAGTGAGTAGTTCCCACGCATAGTGGATGGCTTCTTCTTTGAAGTAATCACCGAAGGAGAAGTTGCCGATCATCTGGAAGAAAGTGCCGTGACGGGTGGTTTTGCCAACTTCATCGATATCAAGGGTGCGTACGCACTTCTGATTGCTGGCCATACGAGGGTATGGTGCGGTTTGTTCACCCAGCAGATAAGGAATGAACGGCACCATGCCAGCAATGGTGAACAAAGTTGTAGGATTCGGCGAAATCAACGATGCTGACGGCACGACCATATGGTCATGCTGGTCAAAATAGTCAAGAAATCGCTTCGCAATTTCAGAGGTGCGCATTGGTGGATTGCTCCTTGGTTATGTGGACGCGCTACGCGCCCTTAAACATCAAAAAGGTACAGTTTGTGTACCAACGAATATGATGCCGTTTTGTCAGCGGTTGTGGTTGGAACGATTAGTGGTATAACGTTCGTTGAGTTCAGCCTCGCGTGCTTGCCGTGTGGTATTGAACTCTGAGATCAAGCCTTCAACGGTACGCATTGCTACGTGGTCCTGATCTGGCCCGAGTAGGAACTGTCGTGCGGTATCGGGGGTGTTGGCCTTCACGTAGGACTGTGCTTTGCTCACAGCTACTACGCCGATAACAACGCCGACGCCGATCCAAAACACGCGTTTGAACATCAAGACTCCTTGTTGTTGTCAGCTGCCTGTGTTGTTGCAGTGTTTTTTGTCATAAACGACTGTGCGGTCGTTTTCAGTGCGTACATCGTAGAAGCGATTTTAATGACGGGCTTACCAAGGAAGGATCCGTACAAATCTGTCAACGCTCCGATGTTGTTCACTGTCGTAGAGGCTGAATCAGAGATTTTGTTGACGTCCTCGAGTGTTTTATTGACTTGTTTAACAGTGGTTACGCCTTCGTCAAGAGCGGGAATAGCGTGATCTCCGGCTTGCTTAACAGTTTCTGCCAGCTGATCGAACAGTTTGCCCAGACGGATCAGCGGGTAGATTAGAAACCCGGCGAGCACAGCGAATGCAATCGCTGCGATCAGCCCAGCAATTTCTCCAATACCCATCATGAACCTCTTTCCTGCATCATGGCATCGTTCGCATGCACAATACCGGCAATAGCCTATCGAACAGTCCAGACGGGTACGACTTCCACTATGTGCAGTCGCCAGTAACTCCCCTCTGCGAACAACGGTCGTGTTATTCGTTGTAGGAGATAACAGTTAGCGATTCAGCAAACGGCATGGTGGTATCGAAATCCAACACGGTGACGCTACCATTTTGTGGCCGTTCAGTAAGATCGTATCCGGTGGGAGCAAAACGGTGCATCAAACTCAGCAGTGTGTTGCCGTGTGCCACAACGAGTACATTATCGCCATCTGCTAACGCAGTATTGCTGGCGATCAGCTCGTAGCCTCCTTGTACACGCTGCCAGTATTCATCGTCTGACTCAGCGTCGTGGAAGGGGTCAGCCTGTTTGAGAAAATCGCGTGTCGCTCCTAATCCGTACTGGTCAACAATGGCGTTATATGTGGGAGCATGATGTGGTGCTCCTGCCGCACGCCATGCCATATCCATATCAAGACCTTCAAAGTATCCGTAGAACTGTTCACGGAAATGCATATCAGTGGTCAGCGTTGGGCGCGTATGGCCAGCGTGCTCATTGTCGTCAAGAATAATGCGGGCAGTTTGCTCTGCGCGTGTGGTGTCAGAACAGTAGGCGGCAGCGAATGTTAGATCACGTAGTTTGTTCCCCGCCTTGTGTGCGTTGGCGAGGCCTGCCTCAGTGAGTGGTGCGTTTGTCCATCCTTGGAGTCGGTTATACCGGTTGAAATATGTTTGTCCATGACGGATCAGATGAAGGTGCAGAATCATGATTCTGATTATTGCACCGTTTGGTGTCGAGTTCTTGGGCATCTTTTGCGATATTGGTGGCGCTATTGATTGTGATAGTGAAGACGCTAGTGTCGTGAGAGGTACTAGGAGACGTGCCATGTAAGGAAAGCGGGCATTTTCCACACGTTTTGTGGCAATATGTCCAGTTCTGTGCTTAGCTGAGGAGCATGGGTAGATTCATTTCACGTTGGATTGTCTTAACCGTTGCTGCAGGCGTTATGGTTGCTGTTTTGCCGGGACTAACTGCAATCGGAGAGCCCGCCATTCTGGGCGTTGCAGCATTTGCCTTATTCATGGCATTGATTAATGCATCAATCAAACCCATTGTTCAATTGTTAACTTTGCCGTTTTCGATTCTTACGTTGGGTCTTGGTGCTCTGATTATCAACTGGTTATTTATGGAGCTGGCCTCGTGGCTGGCACTGTCATTGTTCGGTGTTGGTGTGGTTATTGGCGGTTTTTGGTGGTCGGTTATTGGATCGTTGATTATGTCAGTTGTGTCGTGGCTTGTGGGCTTGGTGATTGGTGACTGAGACGGTAGCAGCGCAAACCAAGGCGTGCCTCTCTACCTCTAATATGGCGTTAATTTAATTAGGCCATTTATGTGCCTGGCGGATGTTCCTGAGATGTTGTGGATATAAAACGCAGGAAGGGTTCAACGTACGCACATGAAAATCCATCCTGGCAAGATGCTTAAAGAGGCTTGTTGGAAGTTTATGTACATGCATGAAAATTCCTTTACACCCCTGTCTGTCATGGAGTAATGACGAAGAACAGTACGACATCAATCAGAAAGACGCTGTAGCGATACAAGGATC
>CAYQJZ010000022.1:4370-14572 GCA_964417995.1 uncultured Bifidobacterium sp. | reverse complement strand
ATGACGAAGAACAGTACGACATCAATCAGAAAGACGCTGTAGCGATACAAGGATCGTCAGCGTAAAACATCACTGTCACGCTTGTGTAATCTCTACGCCAGCCAAACATACGTTACACACGTTTGTTTATAACCACTCGTGATTGAGTGGAATTTCCTGCTGTTATAGGAAACGAGAATTGCTAATAGGAGCCGACCGTTGTTATAAGAAAACGAGAACGGAGAAGGCCCCGCGGGTTCGTCCCACGGGGCCTTTCCGGTATGTCCTTGATGAGTAGAGAAAGTATGTATGCGTCAGCGCGAATAGAATTCGACGACGTACTGAATGTTGACCTGCACCGGGATTTCTTCAACTTCCGGCTTACGGGTCAGGGTTGCCTTCAGAGACGGCAGGTTCACGTCGAGATAGCCCGGAACCGGCGGCAGCACATCGCGGTGCACGCCTTCTGCGGCGATCTGGAACGGAACCGTCGTCTGGCTCTTGGGCTTAACCTGAATGGTCTGGCCTGGCTTGACGCGGTAAGACGGGCGATCGACGATGTTGCCATCGACCATGATGTGGCGGTGCACTACGAACTGGCGAGCCTGAGCGGTTGTGCGGGCAAAGCCAGAGCGCAGAACCAGAGCATCGAGGCGAGTTTCCAGATCGGTGAGCATCGCGTTACCGGTCTGACCGGCAGTACGGGTACCCTTCTCGTAAGCGGCGCGCAGCTGCTTCTCGGAGATACCGTACTGAGCGCGCAGACGCTGCTTCTCGCGCAGACGCACCGCGTAATCGGATTCGGTGCGGCGACGGGAACGGCCATGCTCGCCAGGAGCATACGGACGCTTTTCAAAAATGCGCTGAGCCTTAGGGGTCAGTGCAATGCCGAGGGAGCGCGACTGGCGCACCTGACGGCGGGAACGCTGAACGTTCGTCATGATTCCTTGTTCTTTCTGTCGTTGTTTGAACGGAACATGTCAGCCATTCGACAGACATGCTGAGCCGGCCTCTCCAACGCTTCGTCGTGCTATGCACGAACGGTTTGTTTTAAACCGCCGACCCGTTGATGGGCTAAGGCTCCAGATGGTATCCACCTCACGGCAGACACCAGTCGACCACTATACACAACGGGTGCGGACGACATCACTCCAGGGGTGTGAGCAGCCATTCGAAGATACGCAACACACACCTGAATCACAGACGGGCATTCCATGGAGTGCCCGTCGACGAAGTGAATAACCGCCGAAAGCGTGAAGGCTCCTAACAAAAAGTGTGTTAGAGCTTTTCAATAGGAGCAACAGCTAACATCAGTCGTTTAACCCCGTCAGAACCAAAATCAACAGTAATTACTGACTTAGGGCCTTTGTCTTGCAAGTCAACAACGGTGCCTAAGCCGAATTTGTCATGCGTGATTTTGTCACCGATGGCAAAATCAGACACGCTCAAACCATTGGTTTTCGATGAGGTTGCCGACGACTTCTTTGCCGATCCACTTGAAGGAGCGATGCGGCGTGTTGACACTGCGCCGGAACGCGAGAAAGAGCCTGAACGTGATGATCCTTTTCCATACCGCGAGCCACCGGATCGAGAGGATGTGTCAGAAGAACCATATTGTCTCGAACGGCGGTGAGATGTGTGAGACGAGGTACCGCTTCCGAATGTTGATTGTGATCCATAAGATCTGGATCCACCATTCCGCGTGTTGCGCGACGAGCCAGAACCGTACGATGACCCGTATGTGGATCCATACGATGACGTTCCATAAGAAGCCGATCCGTAAGACGAGCGACCATATGATGACCCACCGTACGATGATGAACCACCAAATGTAGTACCACCAAAGTCGTCGTCATCCCAACCGCCAAATTCATCATCAAAACCGTCGGATGTCCATCCAGCTCGCATACGTTCTACGCCAGCTTCGCGACGTTTCCACTCAATCAACGTGTCAGGAATCTCGTCAAGGAACTGGCTGGGCAACATCTCACTAGCTTGCCCCCATTGAGCACGCACTGCAGCACGCGTAACATACAAACGCTGCTTAGCACGCGTAATACCCACATAAGCCAGTCGTCTTTCTTCAGCCAACTCACTAGTGTCCTCTAATGAACGAGAATGTGGGAATGTGCCCTGTTCAAGACCAGTGAGAAACACAACCGGATATTCAAGACCTTTAGCTGTGTGCAGTGTCATCAACGTTACAGTGCCACTATCTTCGCCTTCCATAGGCAGCTGGTCAGAATCAGCAACCAATGCAGTGGTTTCCAAGAATCCAGCAAGCG
The DNA here is from genome assembly GCA_964417995.1 of uncultured Bifidobacterium sp. Lineage (GTDB taxonomy): Bacteria > Actinomycetota > Actinomycetes > Actinomycetales > Bifidobacteriaceae > Bifidobacterium. The sequence goes on along the minus strand of CAYQJZ010000022.1, from coordinate 12,308 downwards.
AAGCGTCCGGCGTATTTTGTTCGTATTCTGCCGCCACAGACTGTAGCTGAGAAAGGTTTTCCACACGAGACGCATCCTGCGGATCATCCGAACGGCGCAAATCATCAAGCAAACCAGAAACAGAAAGCACTTCTGCCACAATCTGCGAAGGCTTATTGTTGTGGTCAGCAGCAAACTCTGCTAACACGGTCAGCATGTTATGAAATTCCTTAAGCTTGCCAGCAGTACGCGTAGGAGCACCAAGCTCATCAACATGAGCTATACCCTCATAAAAACTCGTACCATGCACATCCGCATAAGACGTCACCAAAGCCTCAGCTCTCGCACCAAGCCCACGCTTCGGCACATTAAGAATACGCCTCATATTTACATCATCAGCAGGATTAACAATAGCCTGCAAATAAGCAATAGCATCTTTAACTTCACGCCGCTCATAGAAGCGAGTGCCGCCAATAAGCCGATAAGGCACACTTGTCTTAATCAACGCTTCTTCTAACGAACGTGACTGTGCATTGGCGCGGTACATAATGGCCATATCGGCATAGCGAATGTTCTCTTCCGTATGGAGCCGTGTGATTTCTTTGGCTATCCAGGCGGCTTCCTGTTGAGCGTTGTCAGCAGCGTAGCCAACTATCGGTTCGCCTGTTCCCAATGCTGTCCACAGTTTTTTGGGTTTGCGTCCTTCGTTGTGTGAAATCACGGCGTTGGCAGCGTCCAGGATAGTTTGTGTCGAACGGTAGTTTTGTTCGAGCATAATTGTGCGCGCGTTGGGGAAGTCTTTTTCAAAGTCCTGAATGTTACGAATGTCGGCACCACGGAACGCGTAAATAGACTGGTCAGAATCACCGACGACTGTTACCCATGACGGGCCGACACGTCCCGCTCCTACAGCCGTGGGTTGAGCGCTCTCCCCCGCGTCAAGTCCTGCCAATTCACGAACAAGCACGTACTGAGCGTGATTGGTGTCCTGATACTCATCAACAAGAATGTAACGGAATTTATGGTGATAATACTCGGCAACATCAGGGCACGTGCGCAGTAAGTCAACAGTGCGGCAGATCAAATCATCAAAATCTACCGCATTTGCCATAGCCAACCGATGCTGATACTCGGCATACATAACTGCATACAATTCTTCAACATTGCCGAAACGACCCAACTGGTAACCCTTCTGACCGGGTGTGTAGTCGGCAGCATATGTGTCAAGTTGGCTACGCCAACTTTGTAAATTGTTTTTGTAGTCAGAAATACGAGCAAGAATTGCACGCGGCGTATAACGCTTGAGATCAACATTGAGATCAGCACCAATGAGTTTGATAAGACGTTCACAGTCGGCGGTGTCGTATATGGAAAAACCGGAACGCAGTCCGATGTGTTCTCCGTCACGGCGCAGGATGCGTACGCATGCTGAGTGGAAGGTTGATACCCACATACGTTCGGCAACTGGACCAATGAGTAATGAAAGCCGCTCACGCATTTCTGCGGCTGCTTTGTTGGTGAAGGTGATGGCGAGAATTTGGCTGGGCCATGCGCCAAATTGGGTAAGAATCCATGCGATACGGCGTGTGAGTACACGTGTTTTTCCTGATCCTGCTCCTGCGCCGATCAGCAGTGCTTGCCCGCGGTAGCGGACCGCTTCAGCCTGCTGGGGATTGAGATCGCCGATGAGGTCGTCGGCGCTTTGGGCGATGAAATCTGGATCTTGTTGCACGTTGTTGTTCCTTTGTGTTGCGTTTTCGACCGGGTGGCCGTCGCTGGCTTGGTGTGTTCTTCAGTGCTCACCATAGTGCGTGTAAACCGCGCATTCATGTCTACCACAAGGTTCGCCCAGCGGCTGCAAATAACGCTTTTGTTGTCGTAGTTTGCCGTCTGGATATGGTCTGTTGTCGTTGTGTTACGACCACCTGTCAGCCAACACTCCTAAGCTGAAGACTTATGCGTTGCTCGCGATGCGTGCACGTATGCCATTGCCTGCAGGCTAATAAATTAGGGAGATCATTATGAAGGAACTCGAGGAACGTATTCGTCAGGAGGGCACGGTTAAGCCGGGTAACGTGCTCAAAGTCGACGCTTTCCTCAATCACCAATGCGATGTAACGCTGTACGATCATATGGGCGCGGAATGGGCTCAATATTTTGCCAATCGTCCTATCACCAAAATTCTTACCATTGAAGCCTCGGGTATTGGTATGGCTTGTCTTACGGCTCAGCATTTTGGCAATGTGCCGGTGGTGTTTGCCAAGAAGGCGCAGTCCATCAACCTTGATGGCGATCAGTATGTAGCCACAGTGTATTCGTTTACTAAGCAGCGTGAGTTTCCGGTAATTGTTGCGCGCAAGTTTTTAGGACCGGATGATCATGTGCTGTTGATTGACGATTTTTTGGCCAACGGTAACGCACTGCGTGGTTTGATTGACATTTGTGAACATGCTGGGGCAACGATTGAAGGCATTGGTATTGCGGTAGAAAAAGGTTTCCAAGGCGGCGGTGACAAGCTGCGTGCTGATGGTTATGACGTTGATTCGCTGGCCATTGTTGAATCTATGGACCCCGATACTGGTGAGATTGTTTTCCGCAGCTAGCAGACGGTCTCGGCCTGATTAACTCTGTAACCAACTCGGTAGCTGGCACAGTATTCGCGATGCGGATAACTGTTGTCGATAATTGCTGGGTTACATAGCGAAACGACGTAAATGCGTATATACAAGGCGAAAGCGGTCACAGTTGGTTCTCTTACGAATACCAATTAATTCACAGAGCCAATGTACGTGCCGCTGATGCTTGAAGGAGTATTAATGAGCGAGAAGATAGACGAGAAGAACACGATAAATGACAACGTGCATGACGAGTCCTCGGTGACAAGTACTGCTACGGATACTGGTGTAGACACTGCGACACAGGACACTGCCTCACCTGACAACGCAACCTCTGGCAACACTGCATCGTCTGATGTGTCGTTTGAAGCGTTAACCAGTCTTGACGCGCCAGTGTCATTCTGGAAGGGTATCCCGTTTGGTTTGCAGCATGTGATGGCCATGTTTGTGGCTAATCTGGCGCCGATTTTCATTGTCACATCGGCTGCCAATATGAGCGATGAACAGTCTGCCTCAGTGATTCAGGCTGCTTTGCTGGTTGCTGGTTTGGGTACATGCTTGCAGTTGTACGGAACGTGGCGTCTTGGTTCACGTTTGCCTATGGTGACCGGTATTTCATTTACGTATGTGACAGCTGCAGTGGCGATCTGTTCATCCAAGGGTTATGGCGCCGTTATGGGAGCGGTGATTGTCGGCGGTTTAATCGAACTGGTGTTGGGCCTTACAGCTAAGTATTGGCGACGGTTCGTTCCACCGATTGTGTCAGCCATTGTTGTCACGTCAATCGGTTTCTCTCTGTTAAGCGTCGGCGCGGAAAGCTTCGGCGGCGGTTCAGGTGCTGAAGATTTTGGTTCGTGGCAGAATCTTTTACTGGGTGTTATTTCTCTAATTGCCTGCCTGGCGTTCCAACTGCTTATGAAGGGCACAGCTAAGCAGTTGTCTGTATTGTTTGGCCTTGTTGTTGGCTATGTGGTGGCGATTTTCATGGGTGCCGTAGACTTTTCTGGCTTCCAGAATTTGTCTATTGTCAGCTTCCCTCAGTTCATGCCGGTTACCCCAGAATTCGATGCGGGTGCGATTATTTCACTGGCTTTGCTGTACGTCGTCTCCTCGGTTGAGGTATTGGGTGACACTGCCGCTTTGACCAAGGTTGGTCTCAACCGTCTGCCCACCGAACGCGAAACAGCAGGCGCTATCGCTGGCGATGGCCTGATTTCTTCAGTGTCTGGCCTGTTCGGTTGCATGCCGTTGACCAGTTTTGCACAGAACATTGGTCTGGTGGCTATGACCAAAGTTATTAATCGTAAGGTGATTCTGTCAGGCGGTTTGATTCTGATTATTGCCAGCTTCGTGCCAGCTATTGCCGAGGTGTTTAATTCACTGCCTCAAGCGGTACTGGGTGGCTGCACGATTATGATGTTCGGCAACATCATCCTCTCCGGTTTCCAGATGATTGCTGAAGCAGGGTTTACACAGCGCAACATCACGATTGCCGCCTTGAGCTTGGCCATTGGCATTGGCTTTACACAGGTAGGCGATATCTTCTCTGCGTTCCCTGAGCTGGTGCAGTCGATTTTCGCTTCGAATTGCATCGCTGTTGCCTTCGTTATTGCGGTGATTCTCAATCTCGTACTGCCGGGTGAGGAACGTTTCTTATCCACGCCGGTCACAGAAAAATAAGTCCAGCTCTTCTTGTGCTGTTTTCTACTTTTTATAAAAGTGGGAAACAGCACAAAATGGGGTACGCTACGAATCCTTGAGATTAATTAATAATTATTAGAGTTGGTTGGCGCATCCACTGAAGTTTAGCCATGCAGCAATGAATAGTCAGCTGACAACATATGTATTGTTGTTCAGCTCGAATAACAAAAACCCGGCCATCGCCTGATGACCGGGTTCGGATCGGAGGATGAGGACTGAGGTTCAATCTCCAGCAGTGCCTTGTAGTCCTCAATCTGCCGTGGCAGTGAGAAATCAGATGCGCTGGTCATATAGTTGGGTTCTCGTGAGTGTTGCATTCTCACTGGAACCTGTTTATCTTCTTCAATATCTCAAAATTCGGACAGATTTGTAAACCAGTATTTACGTAGAAAGTCTGAAAATCCGCTATTTTACAACGGTAGAAAAAAAATTGAGAAAAAAGTATTGTGTTTGCTTCCTTGATTCGTTAACCTCGCTGGAGACAAAAGACACGACACGTTCGGCGTCACAAAAGGGCGAACACTGCGCGGTGCCGGGCGGGTATTTCGTATACCTACCGGTCGCACATGTATCCGCCCTTTGCTGTTGTTTACGCACCTCAAACTGGTGATTTAACAACACGTATCCGTGCACGTACACGGATACGCCGGGTCGTGTTGCACAACCAGTTTTGAGTTGAGGAGGCTGCCATCAAAGGTCACGTATCCACCGTCGTGCTGAGCGCTGCGCTGTGCGCCCTTTCAGCGTGGTCGCTTTTCGTTGGCGTGCTGGACGTGGACTTGTCTGGACTGTTCTCCGGCGATGGTGAACAGTGGAATGTGCTGCTTGTTTCGCGTCTTCCACGACTTTTGGCCATTCTGTGTACGGGAATGGGTATGAGTGTGGCGGGCTTGATTATGCAGCAACTGTGTATGAATCGTTTCGTCTCACCTACCACAGGTGCAACGATTTCGTGCGCTCAACTGGGTGTGCTACTCGCCTACATTCTTACGCCGTCTGCACTGTTGTGGCAACGCACAACGTTCGCCTTCGTTGCTGCCACGCTTGGCACCTGGGTGTTTGTCTGGTTTATCCAGCGCATCCAGTTCAAAGATGTGGTCATGGTGCCACTGGTCGGCATTATGTTCGGCAACGTCGTTAGCGGCGTTACCAACTTTCTCGCATACAAGTATGAGCTCACCCAGGCACTGTCCACGTGGGTCACCGGACATTTCTCAATGGTGATCCGTGGCCGCTACGAGCTGGTGTTCCTTGTCGTACCACTGTTGGTTATCGCGTTTATTTTTGCCAATCACTTCAACATTGTTGGATTGGGCAAAGACTTCTCACGCAACCTCGGTGTACCATATCGCGCGATACTGGTTATGGGGTTAACAATTGCTGCATTGATCACGGCCAGTGTTGTTGTCACAGTAGGATCGATCTCTTATATCGGATTGATTGTGCCCAATCTGGTAACGTTATTCAAAGGTGACAAAGTACGCGGCACGCTTATAGACACTGCTTTGTCTGGTGCACTGTTCGTACTGGTGTGCGACATGATTGCCCGTACTGTCATCATGCCCTACGAGCTGCCTATCGAACTGATTGTGGGCATTGTTGGTAGCGTTGTGTTCATCGTGCTGTTGCTGTACCGCCTTAATCATGGCCGCCAATCCCTGACTCTGAGCGCACTGTTGCGACAGCATTTCTCATTAAAACGCAGCACAACACCACAGGCAGATGCTGATACGACTGCAGATTCCTCTGTCGCTGCAAACACAGATATTTCCCACACCATTCAAGGAAAGCAGGCTAGCCGTGACTAAACCCTCTGCTGTGCCGTCCTTGTCAGCATCATCAACGTCGGCAACTACATCAGCTCCTTGTGGTGCAGTACGCCGCAATCGTCGCCGTCTGGTGATTCTTGCCTTTATTGTTCTAGCTGCCGTGGCTGCCTACATGTTGGTGGACATCAACTTCAGCAATGAGCATCTCGTGGCCTACGCTATGCGGATACGCACTCCCAAAGTTGCTGCCATGCTGGTTGCCGCGTTTGCTATCGGTGGTGCGTCTATTGTGTTCCAGTCGATTATTAATAACCGAATTGTCACCCCGTGCCTTCTGGGTATGAATTCGCTGTATACGTTGATTCACACAGCAGTCGTATTCGTTGCAGGATCAGCAAGTGCTATCGTGTCGAATACCAATGCAGCGTTCGTTGTTGATTTGGTCATTATGGGTGTATCAGCAACGCTGATTTACGGTTATTTGTTCGAGAAAACCGGCTACAACGTGTTGTATGTGTTGCTGATTGGTACTGTTTTAACCTCGCTTTTTGGCAGTATTCAGTCAACGTTGGTGCGTGTTATGGATCCGAATGATTATGACACGCTGTTGACCACGCTGGTGGCCAGTTTTTCGAATATGAATTCTGAGCTGATTGGTTTGTCGGTGCTGTTTCTGGCTGTGCTGGTTGTAGTGCTCTGGCGTGATTTGATGCTGTTGGATGTGCTGACGTTGGGGCGTGATCAGGCAACAAATCTGGGAGTTGATTACAACCGGCATGTCAGGCGATTGTTGCTGGGTGTGACGTTGTTTATCGCTGTAGCAACTGCTCTGGTGGGGCCGATCTCGTTTCTGGGGTTGATTGTTGCTAATCTGGCGCGGCAATTATTGTCCACATACCGACATACGCAGCTGATTGCTGGCTCCGTATTATTCGGCATGATCATTCTACTGCTCGGTCAGTTAATTGTGGAACACGTGTTTACGTACAGTGTGCCCATCAGTGTGTTTATCACCATGGGCGGTGGGGTTTATTTCCTTTTCTTGTTGTTAACAGCCAAGCATGTTTAGTATCCACCGCTCCCCTGCTCTTTTTAATCCTGTATTCCCCCGGTTCTCTGCCAATAAGGAGTCTTATGCACGTTGAACATTTGACCAAACGGTATGGCACCAAAACTGTTGTCGATGACGTATCTTTCGATATCCCCCGCGGTTCGGTGGTGTCATTTATCGGACCGAATGGTGCAGGAAAGTCAACAGTTATGGGCATGATTTCTCGTTTGATCGAGCGTGATGAAGGAACGATTCTGTTTGAGAATCGTGATCTCAAAGAATGGCGGAGTCGTGATTTAGCCAAGCGGCTGGCGATTCTCACTCAGTCGAATAACGTGCAAATGAAGCTGACTGTAGACGAGCTGGTGTCCTTTGGTCGCTTTCCGTATTCCGGTAATCGCTTAACCAGTGAGGATCGAAACAAGGTTGATGAAGCAATCGATTATATGGAGCTTGAGCCAATTCGGCATCGCTTTATCGACGAATTATCAGGTGGTCAACGTCAGCGCGCCTATATTGCCATGGTTATTGCGCAAGATACTGATTATGTTCTGTTAGACGAGCCAACAAATAATCTCGATATTTACCATGCAACACGTTTGATGCGTACAATCCGACAGTTGTGTGACGAGCTTAATAAAACCGTGATCACGGTGTTGCACGAGATCAATTATGCTGCGTTCTACTCGGATTATGTGTGTGCTTTTGTTGACGGTCGTATCGCGAGTTTTGGCACTGTTGACGAGGTTATGACCCGTGAAAACCTGACTCGTATTTACGGTGTTGACTTTGAAATGCTTGAAATCGATGGCAAACCAATGTC
>CAYQJZ010000022.1:0-4270 GCA_964417995.1 uncultured Bifidobacterium sp. | reverse complement strand
AAACGCCGCTCCTTTATCGCTGTTGCCGCAGCATTGGCTCTTGCTCTCAGCGGTTGCGGTACCAATACTGACGCCACCGACGACACCGCTGAGCAGACTACCACGGATACGATTACCATCACCAGCTTGGACGCTAACGGTGAGGAAACCGAGCTCGAGGTTCCTTACGACCCTGATGCGGTCGCTACGCTCGACATGGCTGCGCTCGACATCATTGATTCGATTGGTATGTCGGATCGTGTAGTCGGTACTGCCAGCACCACGCTTGACTATCTGCAGGATTATGTTGACGATGAAAATGTTGCCGATCTCGGCACCATTAAGGAAGCTGATCTTGAGGCTGTAGCTGCTGCAGCACCGGATATTATCTTCATTGGCGGCCGCTTGTCTGAATCGTACGATGACTTAAGTGAGATCGCTCCAGTTGTGTATTTGGCCACTGACACAGATCTCGGCGTAGTAGAAAGCACGCGCCAGAACGCGCAGACAATCGCCAGTATTTTCGGCCTTGAGGATGAAGTTGATACGCTGATGGACGACTACGAGACGCGTATCGAAGATCTGCAGCAGATTGCTGAGGGTCACACCGCGCTGGTGGGTATGTATACCAGTGGCAGCCTCAATGTTCTCGGCGACGACGCACGCTGCTCTCTGATTGGTAACGAGGTGGGATTCACTAATCTGGCCGCTGACGAGGTCACATCCACGCACGGCAATGAGGTGTCTTTCGAAACAATTGTTGAAGAAGACCCTGAATACATTTTCGTGCTCAATCGTGATGCTGCAATTGGCTCTGATGGTGCCGATCAAGCACAGGAAACTGTAGAAAACGAGCTGACTGAAGAAACAACCGCTTACCAGAACGGCAACATCATTTACCTGGACAATCCTGCGGTATGGTACACCGCTGAAGGCGGCATCACCGCTCTTGGTCTGATGATTGAAGATCTGGAAACCGCTCTAGCCTAGCGATTCAGCTCACTAGAGCAGCAACACATATGACAGAGGGCTGTGTGAGTATTCACACAGCCCTCTGTCATAGTGCAGTATCAGTGTTTTAACTGTTTTTCATGACGATATTGTCAACAACGTCGGCAACCTTCTCGCACGCATCGGCGCATTCCTCGAGCTGTGTATACACCTCATGCCACGCCAGTGTTTGCATCGGATCAGAACACGTTGTGTGCAAAGAGCGTAAAGCCTTAACAAACATGGTGTCGGTTTCCTGTTCAATACGGTTCACAGTGAACACACGCTCGCGCAACGTCTTGGACCGCTTAAAGCGACGCAGTTCAGATACCAGATCGCGCATCTTTTCGGTTTCCTCAACCACTTTGTCAAGCATGTCAAGCGCATCAGCTCGCATATCGAGCACATTATCGTAATACAAGCGGTGCAGCACACCTTCGATCTCGTCAACGACATCATCTAAACAGTCGCTGAGCAGTGAAATATCTTCACGATCAATGGGAGTCATGAACGCGGTCACCAATTCGTCAACCAGCTGGTGACGAATCTCATCAGCATCCTGTTCGATGGCGTGCATCGCCTCCATCTGTGTGCTCAGCTTCTCAGGATCGTAATCATGCATAACATCCCGTAGCAGTTGCACTGCCCGACACGCGTGCTCAGCACTGGCATCGAAGGAGTCGAAGTAAAACGCGTCGTTTTTTCTCGACATGGAAAACTCGTCCTTTCATCAGAACAGGAACATAAAAAGCTTGGCCATGATGAAGCTGATAATGCCACAGCCAGGGAAGGTAAACACCCAAGTGAGCATCATATCTTTCACCACACCAAAATTAATAGCCGACATACGCTTGACGGCACCCACACCCATGATGGCACTCGTCTTGGTATGCGTGGTGGAAACAGGAATACCGAACACCGTCATCAGCAACAGGCACAGCGCACTGGACAGATCTGCGGAAAACCCTTGGAACTTCTCCAGCTTAACCATGTCTTGACCAACAGATTTGATGATGCGTTCGCCTCCGACTGACGTTCCCAAACCCATAATCGTGCTACACAATAGCATCAGCCACACAGGAATCACTACGCCTGCAACACTGGATTGTCCGTTACAGAACGCCATACCAAGGAACAGCACGCCGATAAACTTCTGTCCATCCTGTGCGCCATGCATAAAGCTCATAGCTCCAGCGCTGACAATCTGTGCGTAGGTAAAGAATGTATTGGTACGCCGGCGATCCATATGGGCGCATACTACGGTTACTACCTTGCACACAATCCAGCCCATAGCGTAGCCAATAACGAGGCTTGCTACCAGACCGTAGATCACCTTGATCCATTCGTCCATGTTGACGCCATCAAGACCATTCTGGATGGCCAGTGCTGAACCGGTTAAACCTGCGATCAGGCTGTGACTCTCCGAGGTGGGGATGCCGAACAGTGAGGCTGTCACACTGTAGACAACGATAGAGAACAACGCAGCGCATAAGGCGATAAGTGCCTCATGCGTGTTGCCACCAAAATCAACCATATTGCTGATAGTGGAAGCAACCGACGCGTTGATTTGGGTCATGATGAACACGCCAAGGAAGTTAAAAATTGCCGCCATAATGATGGCCGGGCGTATGCGCATGCACCGTGTGGTGACACATGTTGCAATGGCGTTGGGAGCATCGGTCCAACCATTGACGAAGATCACGCCGAGTGTGAGTAACGTGGTCAGGAACAATGCTGGACTGGTGAGCAATTGTTGGATGAAATTAGCGAATGAGACGTCCAACGGGCTCGCCACCTTCTTCGGTCGTTAACAACAAACACACTGAGTGTAACTGAAACTCGCTACGTTTGCACATCGGCGGTTACGTAGTTACTCGAGAATGCGTCATAATCCGTATCGTTAACGCATTGAGGGCGCTGACCGTACTCTGGTCACGCGCCCTAAGAGGTCTAGAGAGTACTGAAGAGGTCTAGAGAATTGATCACCTGCAGTTGTTGGGACGACTATTCCGTTGAATTAACTGGTAGCGCAGCTGGTATACAAGCTAGTAGCGTGTATACGTTAGTTAGTCAGTCAGTTAGTCAGTTAGTCAGTCAGTTAGTCAGTCAGTTAGTCAGTTAATACGTTGTACATGTTGCAATACGCGTTGCAATACATGCTGCATACGTTTATATACGAGCCATAGCCTCACTGATAGGTTCGTTCCCGCCACGCATCATAATCACTTTTCCGATAGTGGTGTCAGTATCTAATACTGTCGCGAGTACCTGAACAACATCAGGAATCGGATTGGTACCTGCGTGTTCGGGATTCACTTCAATACTTCCACTCCCCTGTTCCTCAGTAAGCACACTGGGTTGCACAATAGTTACATCAAGCCCAGAGTTATCTAGTAACCATCGATCAGAAAAATATTTGGCAATGTTGTAGTTGGTGATCGCAGCCAATGATGGTTCCTCGCTCCACCGCTCGGGCTGTAATGCAAATATCGAGCTAAGTTGTATATAACGCCGGATACCAACCTTGGCAGCCGCTTGAGCGAGTTTAACAGGACCAAACGCGTCAGTTTGCAATAGATCTTTACCACGTGATCCAGCAACAAAAACAACAGCGTCCGCACCATTGAGCGCGTGAACGATTGCATCTATATCATCGTGAAAATCTAGCAGTACTGGAGTTACCTGATCAGTTGCTTCCAACAATTCAGGATGCCGGCTCGCCGCCACCACATCATACCCAGCTTCTACCAGTTGATCAGTCAGTTCTCTTCCTACGCGCCCTGTGGCACCTGCAACAAATACTTTCATGTGTGACCTTTCATGTTTGTGGATGCAATGCATGACTGCTGCTCAGAATTGTGGCCAAGCTGTGCACTGCGAATAATGCTCTGCTTGGCCAGTGATTTGCAGGTTGCAGATCACAATATGCAGCAGAATTTATAAACACGCAGACTAGCTACCATGCTTAGTACTACTGTCGTAAGTCAGGCTTTAGGCTTCAGTGAATGCTTTAGCTAAAATCGTCCACCCATCGTCAGTCTTCTTCAAGGTGTGGAAATCAATGTAGTTCGCACCGTGATAGTTCTCTAGAACAACTCTGACGACAGCAATATCGTTAACGACATCGAGAACATCGACACGAGCAGTGAAGTCCGTGGGCCCTGATTCCGTTACACCATCGAAAAGAGTTTGAATTGGAGCACCGTTGATAGTAGCGCTGCCGTGAAAACCAGGTTTCATGATAGTGCCGTCACCCTGAGCACATCCATCAATGTATAGCTGCATTGTGCGGAGAATATCG
>CAYQJZ010000021.1:18511-30731 GCA_964417995.1 uncultured Bifidobacterium sp. | reverse complement strand
TGGGCGCACTGGCAAAGTTTCTCACCAGCTCTGCAATGCGCTGTTCGATCTTCTCCCTATCTGAAGCTTCGCTCATGATTATGAGGTTATCCACAGTTGTTCGACAAGGCAAGGCATTAAGACATATAGAACCAAAGATATGTAGGACTAAGACATATAGAACACAAGGCATACAGAACTAAGGCATACAGACACCGAGTACAAGCCTTCGACCACAACAGCCTATGAGAATGGCGTACATCGATTCTCGGCGGTCATACTGGGGACGTTGTTAACGGGCAAGATGGGCACGCACAAGCACTATGTGTGGGCAATAAACCATGGCCACAAATGCAGACTCGTAACGTCACAAGCACTGTGTGTGCGGAGGAGAGAGAAAAACTGGCGAGCTAAAAAATCCGCGCTATCACGTGCACAAACACTGTGTATGCGGGGGAGAAAAACAATACTTTGGAGAACAATATTATGGACACCACAAACAGCAACGAATTTGACCACTCCAACCGGCACAACCACCCCAGCCAGGACAATCACTCCAACCGGGACAACCATTCCAGTCAACACAGCCATTCCAGCTACTCCAGGCAGTACAACCATTCCAGCTGGGACAGTCACTCCAGCCGACACAACAGGCACGATACAGTGCTGAGACTCGCCGAGACTTACCGAAACGAACGCCGACAACACGGTCCACAAGCAGCAGATGCCGCATGGGTTGATACAGCACTTGACGACTGGCTCCGTAACCTACGAGATACCACACACAACCTGCGGCAGACCAGTGCGGATGCGTTCGCCGTTGGTATGGCCGAATCGTTGGCAATTCGAGACATGCTTATCGTTTCACTGGTTACAGGAACAGATGGATTGAATAAAACAACATTGTTGGATTTTGCCAGTCGTCCTCATGCAGCACAGGTTTGCGGAAAGATGGGGCATATGTTGTCAGAAGCATTCCATAATCCAGCACGTCGCCCTGACTTTACGCTTTGTAATGCGGGAGTTGCCATGTTGCGAGATATTGCATCCGATGTGCCCAATCAGTTCCGCGTTCAGCCATTAACCGCCATTGCTTACGTGTTATGGTGGTCAGGCGATGACGGTGCAGCAAATTACGCGCGCAAAGCTTTAAATATCGACAACCAATGTTCGCTGGCAGCGATTGTACTCGGTGCTTTACAGCGCGGATTGCGGCCTGCATGGCTGGATTAACGCCGGTCACAACAGGCGATGGTATGTGTGTAGCAAAACGTATGATGCAAGGGCATGGGAATATTCGTCCTTGGAAGGTGGTTTACTCCAATAGTTGACGATTTGCCCTTGCCAGAGGTGGGCCTTTATGGTATACGCTTCAGGGTAGGAATATGCAGGAGGACAAGTTTGGCCACCAAGGGAACGACGGAACAGAGCGAGAAGTCTGCTACCGCAGAGACTACCGCGAAGAAGGCCACAACCGCGCGTAAAAGCACTTCAAAGACGAAGAGTAGTGCGGAGAAAACGAAGAAGAAGGCCACAACCTCATCGTCACGTAAGACTACGGCTGGTGGTAAGTCCACATCCTCATCCAAGACCGCCAGTAAGACTAAGAGCACGGCTAAGTCCTCAAGCAGTAAGACGTCGAGCAAGAGTGCAAGCACAACAACTAAGTCGACGTCACGTAAGACAACGACTTCGAGCTCTAAGGCATCTGTGACGTCATCAGATACGGCGGCATCAAAGAAGTCAGCAACCGCCACGTCACGTAAGAGCACGGCAAAAGAGGAAGCTCCAAAGGTCAAAGACACCGTAAAAGACGACGACGAGCTGCTGGAAGACGACGATCAGGTCAGTGACGACGAGCTTGATGACCTGGATGATCAGCTTGACGACGTAGACGCGGAAGATACTGAAGACGATTTGGATGATGACGACATCGACGACTCCGATGACGATGATGAAGATTCTGAATCTGCGCGTAAAGAACAGCCTGCTCCTAAAGAGAAGGGTGCATTTGTTGTACGCGACGACGATGATGACGACAATCTCACACCGTCTGGCAACCCCAAGCGTCGTGTTGTAGCCGCTGGTGCCACCGCAGATCCGGTAAAAGATTACCTCAAGCAGATTGGCCGCGTTCCGCTGTTGAACGCTGAACAAGAGGTTGACCTGTCTGAGCGTATTGAGTCAGGCTTGTATGCCCAGCATTTGATAGACACTGAAGGCGATTCACTGGACTTCAAGCGCAAGCGTGAGCTTCGCTGGGCTGCTAACGACGGCAAGAAAGCCAAGGATCACCTTCTGGAAGCAAACTTGCGACTTGTAGTGTCGCTGGCTAAGCGTTACACCGGCCGTGGTATGCTCTTCCTCGATCTGATTCAGGAAGGCAACTTAGGTCTGATTCGAGCTGTAGAAAAGTTCGATTGGAAGAAGGGCTTCAAATTCTCGACCTACGCCACCTGGTGGATTCGCCAGGCAATCACTCGTGCAATGGCTGACCAGGCGCGTACTATTCGAGTGCCTGTGCACATGGTGGAAGTGATTAACAAACTGTCACGTGTGCAGCGTCAGATGTTGCAAGATTTGGGCCGTGAACCTACGCCTGACGAATTGGCACGCGAGCTTGATATGCCAGTGGAGAAGGTACTGGAAGTACAGAAGTACGGTCGTGAACCGATTTCGTTGCACACCCCGCTGGGCGAGGATGGCGACTCTGAGTTTGGTGATCTGATTGAAGACACTGATGCTATTTCTCCATCTGATGCTGTGGCGTTCTCGCTGTTGCAGGAACAGTTCAAGCAGGTGTTGGAGACGCTGAGTCCTCGTGAGGCTGGTGTGATTAAGATGCGTTACGGCTTGGAGGATGGTCAGCCGAAGACGCTTGACGATATTGGTCGTGTTTATGGCGTAACACGTGAACGCATCCGTCAGATCGAGTCTAAAACTATGTCGAAGTTGCGTCATCCGTCTCGTTCGCAGACTTTGCGTGATTTCCTTGACCAGTGATGCTATGACCTGCTCAGCAGGTTGTGGTGTGGTAACACGGTGCAAGGAAGTTTGACTGACCGTTGACTGGTAGAGGTTGACGTGAGCAGAGCCGGCTTATCGGTTGTTCAGTGAACGATACAGCCAATTGCGGTTTGGTCAGCAGTAAAGCCTTTTAAGGCATCAGACAGGCTTACCTAAAGGTTTGCCTGTGTGTGCCATTGTGCGGATAATGAATAGACAATGAATTAACTGGGTGAATGGAAACTATGGCGAAGGAACAGTACAGCGCAGATAGTCTGACCGTCCTTGAAGGACTTGACGCGGTGCGCAAACGCCCTGGTATGTATATCGGCACCACTGACAGTCAGGGGTTGATGCATTGCCTGTGGGAGATTATCGACAACTCAGTTGATGAGGCACTGGCTGGTGCCTGCGACCATATCACTATCACGCTGCACAGTGACGGATCGGTTGAAGTAGCTGACAACGGGCGTGGTATTCCCGTTGATACCGAATCCAAAACCGGGTTAACAGGCGTAGAAGTTGTGTTAACCAAACTGCACGCTGGTGCGAAATTCGGTAATAATTCGTATAACGCTGCTGGTGGTTTGCACGGTGTCGGTTCGTCTGTGGTTAACGCGTTAAGTTCGCGCCTTGATATCGAAGTAGACAGGGACGGAAAAACCCACCACATGGCGTTCCACCAAGGTCACCCCGGTGTGTATACCGACGCTGATCCTGAGCATCCTTCGCCGGACTCGCCATTCAAACGTACACGCAAGAATCGCGCCACTCCGCTGGATATTATCGGCACAGTTCCTGCCAAACGAACTGGTACACGTATTCGTTACTGGGCCGATCCTGAAATCTTCAACGACACTGCTGAATTCAGTTACGAACAGTTGATTGACCGTGTTCGCCAGACAAGCTTTCTGGTACCTGGACTAAAAATCACTGTCATCGATGAGAACGTACCCGAAACAGGGGATAATGCGGTTGATTCTTTGCATGAGGTTGATGAACCGGTCGTAACCAATGCTGATCAGACTGTTTTCAGTGCTCTCGTGTCTACAGATGTTACTGACACAGATATTGACAGTGATGTTAACGGTGATATTAACAGTGATATTGACGCCGATGCAGGTGTTGATACTGACAGCAGTACAACAGCATTAACACCGGTCAATAGTGGCAGCTTGTCTACAGATGCTCCTGCTGAGGTTCCTGCCGACATCAATGCTGCCAGTGTGTCGCATCGTCATGCCCGTGTAGAAGAGTTCCTCCATACTGGCGGTGTCAAAGACTTTGTTGACTTCCTGTCGCGCGGTGAAGCTGTTTCCAATATCTGGCGCATTACCGGCGAAGACACCTACGTTGAAGAAACCCAGGCTGTTGACGACAACGGCGATCTGCATGCGCAAGAAGTGACGCGCACATGCGGCGTCGATATCGCACTTCGTTGGGTGAACGGATACGACACAACGCTACGCAGCTTCGTCAACGTTGTTGAAACCCCAGGCGGCGGCACCCATGCTGACGGATTCCTTGCAGGCATTACCAAACAGATACGCAAAGCTGTTGAAGACAACGCCCGCAAACTCAAAGTCAACCTTAAAGACGGTTCCACACGCATTGAACGCGACGATATTATGGCCGGTCTGGTTGCCGTTGTTACCGTGCGCATCTCAGAACCACAGTTCCAAGGGCAAACCAAAGATGTTCTTGGTACCGCGCAGGTCAGGCCAATTGTCAGCCGTATGATCGACCGGCAATTCACTGAGATGATCACCGGCAGCAAACGCGGATATAAAGATCAGTCTGGCCGCATACTGGAGAAAATTGTCGGCGAAATGCACGCGCGTATTCAAGCACGCAAAACCAAAGAGGTGACGCGTCGTAAAAACGCGCTCGAATCCGCCTCAATGCCACCCAAACTGTCTGACTGCCAGCCAGGCAATGATGACGTCGCAGAACTGTTTATTGTTGAGGGTGATTCAGCTCTCGGCACTGCTAAGGCTGCGCGTAATTCCGGTTTCCAAGCGTTATTGCCCATTCGAGGCAAAATTCTCAATGTGCAAAAAGCCAGCCTGAGCCAGATGCTGTCCAACAAGGAATGTGCGTCGATTATTCAAGTGGTGGGTGCTGGTTCCGGAGCGAGCTTCGATATTGAACAGGCACGCTACAACAAAGTTATTATGATGACCGACGCCGATGTGGATGGCGCACATATCCGCATCTTGCTGCTCACACTGTTCTACCGGTATATGCGCCCACTAATTGAGAATGGTCGTGTGTATGCTGCAGTACCGCCGCTGCATCGTATTGCGCTCACTGGATCACGTAAAGGTGAATATATTTACACGTATTCTGATGATGAATTAGCAGGAAAACTCGCCGATTTAGACCGTCAAGGTATCTCTTATAACGACGATATTCAGCGTTACAAGGGTTTAGGCGAAATGGACGCCGACCAGCTGGCTGACACCACAATGGATCCGCGTACACGTATGTTGCGCCGGATTCGTATGGAAGATGCTGAACATGCAGACAGCATTTTTAGTCTGCTTATGGGCGATGACGTACCACCACGTAAGCAGTTCATCGTGGAGAACGCCGACGACTTCGACCGTTCCAAGATTGACACCTGAGTTGTGTTTATATGGGTTTGCGTTGTCTCACGCTTTGTATGCGAACTCTATACAGCACAGATTTGGCTTGGCAAAGTAGCAGGAAAGTTCGACTCCTTAATGGGAGAAGCCGAGCTATGTTGAAAACCTGTTTATCAGTGAACAGGTCGCGTTTGAACATGGTACTGATACGTGCTTGTGAACGAGAATGCTTGTGCTGTTTTGGCCAGGTGAGTGGTACACAAGAATGCGGCATGTCGTACGACTTGCTCTGGCACAATAGCAGCGTCAACGACTAACCGGTTGGTATGTTCACAAGGGGAGATCATGGTCAACCTGCTGCTTGCGGTTATCTATTTAGCGTTTATCAGCCTTGGCTTGCCTGACGCTCTGTTGGGCTCAGCATGGCCGACAATGTATACGCAGTTTGATGTTCCTGTCTCCTTTGCTGGTGGCATATCAATGGTAATTTGCGCGGGAACAATAGTGTCGTCATTGTTGTCTGATCGATTGACGCTGCGCTTTGGTACTGGTCGTGTGACTGCAATATCGGTGGGTATTACAGCACTGGCATTGCTGGGGTTTTCTATTGCGCCAAATTACTGGGTTTTGCTAGTGATTGCCATTCCCTACGGATTGGGAGCTGGCGGTGTAGACGCTGCGTTGAACAATTATGTGGCAATCCACTACGAGAGTCGCCATATGAGTTGGCTACACTGCATGTGGGGGATTGGTGCTTCCGTTGGACCGTACGTAATGGGATTTGCGTTGTCCAATGGGCAAGGATGGCCGTGGGGATACCGGTATATCGGTATTCTGCAGGTGGTATTAACAGCGATTCTGCTATTCAGCTTGCCAATGTGGAAAGGTCGTACTGGAACAGTAGAAGAATCTGCTGGCGATGATAATGCGGCGGGGGAGCACAAGGCACTGAGCATACGTCAGATTATTGCTATTCCCGGTGCTAAAGAAATTTTCATCATGTTCTTCTGTTATGCGACCGTAGAAAGCACTGCAGGATTATGGGCTAGTAGCTACATGGTGTTGTCGAGTGGTATTGACGAGGTGACAGCAGCAAGCTGGGCCAGCCTGTTCTATGTGGGAATCACGGTTGGACGATTTCTCTCAGGCTTTTTAACCATGCGTTTTAACGATCCCACAATGATTCGCATAGGGCAGGCTATTCTCGCTTTTGGTGTGATTACCATACTGTTGCCTTTGCCGGGGAATATGGGAGTGGTTATCGGCTTGGTTGTTGTGGGTTTGGGGTGTGCACCAATTTATCCGTGTGTGATTCATTCCACGCCATCATATTTCGGTGAAGACAAGTCACAAGCTATTGTTGGCGTGCAAATGGCCAGTGCCTATGTTGGTTCAATGCTGATGCCACCGTTGTTTGGTTTGATTGCCAACCATATTAATATCGCCTTGTTCCCTGTGTTCCTTGGTGCATTCCTTATTCTTATGGTGGCGATGCATGAGCGTTTGCGGCGTGCACGCGGATGATTGCTGAACCAATCATGCAAAGATAGTCATGTCCAATTACGGGCAGAGGAATGGCCGTTGTGTAATCGGTAAGTTGAATCTGGCGTAGTGACTGCACGAACAGTGCATGTATCACGGCAATCACCGGCAACAGCTTCTAGCGTTACTTCTCCATGCAATGGCACTCGGAAGCGGAATATTTTGCTGCTGCGGGTATTGGTATGTTTGCTACTCGTGTGTTTGGTAGAAGCGTTTATTTTGACACCGTTGGCATACAGTTCTACATGCGGAAGATTGGAATACACCTTCACTGTGGTAACACGTTCTGCACGGTTAACATACCGTCTTCCGCAAATATGAACAAACGGTTCTGTACTCCAATAGGCTTTGTATAGGTAGAAACTATCTTTTTTCACTTGTCGGTCAAAGCTAACCAAGCCTTTGTGATTAATGCCTGGTTCTCCACCTTCATTACGCGCGTCAGAGGCAAAATCAAACATTGTCCACACGCTAACGATCCACAGATTCGGATGTCGTTCAAAACATTTGAGCATGAACTCGTGATATCGGCACTGATATTCTTCGGTGTAATCGCCGCGGCGAGGATGTGAAGAATGCAAATTGATCATTCCTTCACAACCGTATTCTGAATATCCTAAACGCCGGTGGGGGAACAGCAGTCGGAATGCGGAAATCCATAAATCATTGAGGAACAATCCGGGTACATACCATCCCAAGTAGAGATTCCACCCCACCAAGTCAGCAATATGGGACACCTTATTAAACGGCAGACTCATTGCGTAACAGGCCATTGTTGTCGGCCGAGTGGAGTCTAAATGGTGACACAACTGGTTGAGCTCTCGGTGATTGCTGAGCATATCATGTTTGCTGGTAGGGGTTATTGTGATTTCATTCGATAATCCCCACGTGACGATACTGGGGTGATGATGATTCTGTACGATCAGTTCAGTCATTTGACTGATCGTATTTGTACGCCCTTCAGGCATATGTTGAGAAATATAGGGGATTTCTGCCCATACAATCAGACCGTACTGGTCGCATAAATCATAAATATGTTGATCATGCTGATAGTGGGCGAGTCGGATAGCATTTGCGCCCATCTCGCGAATTAGTGCTATATCTTCGTCGTGTTCACGCTCGGTAATCGCATTACCTACGTTTTTACGATCCTGATGTCGGGTGACAGCATGCAGCGGATAATGACGACCATTAAGAAAGAAACCATGCTGCGGATCAATGTGGAATGTTCGCACACCGAACGGTAGCATCACCTCGTCTACAACAGTGTTGTTGCACACTAAAGAAACCTGCGCGGTGTACAAATATGGGTCATCGATACCATCCCACAAATGCACATGAGGAATCATTATCGACACGTCGTCGCCTGTACCGTGTGCAACTGTTATACCGTTGGCATCGTTAATGCGCACCTGAACTGAGTGTGGTAATTGCGTGGCATTATGCCATGTTTGTACACGAACACTAGCGTTTTTACCATGAACAGAAGGAGTGATTTTTACGCCATAACCACCGTAATAATCTACATCAATATGCATTTGAGGAACGATTAATAGGCGAACATCACGGTAAATACCACCATAAAAAGTAAAATCAGCCTTCTGCGGATAAACATGATTGTTCACACCATTATCAACAGCAACATCGAGTACATTATGCGCTTCTAAAGCATTTGTAATATCAGCACGGAATGTTGAATAACCTCCATCATGATGGACGATATGATGTCCGTTAAGAATCACATCAGCAGACGCATTGACTCCACAAAATTCGATATACACACATTGCGTGTCACGGTTAAACGCTGGTATATCAAACAATTTACGATAGTGGCAGGTTCCTCTATAGTAATCGTCACCGCCATCCTGACCATCACTAGCGTTCCACGTATGCGGCACATCAACATGCATGGTGACACCATCCGCAGAGGTAAACACCCAATCATGATTAATTGTTACTGTTGACCGATACATGCCACTCTGCATACCTATGCAGTATAATACGACCAATTTACAATACGATGCTCCCGCATTAAAACGGTTGGAAACATAGTATTTCAGGCATAAAACACCTTCAAATTCATGTTCCGTACTATCAGCAAATTTTCATATTCACTTTTACTGCCTTGATATATTTGTTGTGCCACGGGTGTAATAATCCGTGTTTTAACGCGTGGCCCTTATTGAGGAGGCATTTTATGATTACACGCCAAATTCACATTGATCCTACAATAAAGGACGGCTATATACCGGCTCCTTACGAGCTTGAAGAAGGTGAACAACCTTCCGACGCTTACCTTGAACCTGTCATTATCAAAAACGAGAACGGCCCAGAAATCGGCGTAACCTTCTGCGGCATTATCGTTAAAGACGGCCTGTACTTCAAAGATATGGACAATGATGGCGTGCTTTCCCCATACGAGGACTGGCGTTTGAATCCTGAAGAACGTGCAAAAGACATGGTTGCGCATCTACGCCTTGACCAGCAGGCCGGACTGGTACTGAACAACATGTTCAACAACCCAGAAGTTCTCACTCGCAAGGAAGCCACCGACGACGATGGCAACCTGCAAATGAACAAGATCGTGACCCATCACAATCCTGATGAGAATGAGGGAAACACTGCAGGTGTTCTCGGTATGCGCGCAATCTGCGACGACAACGACATCATCAACAAGAAAATCACTGCTGGCGTATACCGTCAGGATATGCGCGCCGACGCCTCAATGACAGCGCTCTACCACAACGCTGCTACAGAAATGCTTGAACACGAGGCTTGCGAGGGCGGCGTTGCCATTCCATATACCCTGCACACTAACCCCATCAACATCGGTTACCCTGACCAGCTTGGCATTGGCGCCGCAGTAATTGGCGACGGTTCAGCCGAGCTCGTACACGATATGGCAGATACTGACCGAAAAATGATGAAAGCAGCTGGCCTGAACGTCATGTACGGTCCACAGGTTGACGTGTCAACTGATCCACGCTGGCCACGCATCAGCGGCACATACGGCGAATGCGTTGACATTACCTCTGATATCACCACCGAACTGGTAAAGGGATATCAAAACGGTGACGATGGTTTGAACAAGGGTTCTGTTGTGCTTACTGTAAAGCACTTCCCAGGCGACGGACCTGCTGAAAATGGTTTTGAACCTCACCTTCCTATCGGACAGTGGCGACTCTACCCAACTGAAGGATCAATGGAAACCTATCATCTGCCACCATTCCAAGCCGCATTCGATGCGAATGCTTCAGCTATCATGCCGGACTACTCACGGCCAACAACAGACAGTCGCAGCGTCGACCAGCACTATCGTGGACACAACACTTCACGTGAAGAAACTCCATCGGCATACAACAAAGGTTTAATTACCGAACTTGCCCACGATGTGATGGGCTTCGATGGCTATGTAAACTCCGACTCCGGTATTATCACCGCACAGCCTTACGGTTTGGAAGACAAATCACTGCCTGAACGCTACGCACTTGCTATCAGCGCTGGCACCGATGTTATTGGTGGCGACGCTACGCCTGAATACATTATTGAAGCTGTAGAAAAGGGCATTCTATCCAAGGATGATTTGGATCGTGCCAACTATCGCCGTTTGTTGTCAATGTTCCGCAGTGAACGTATTGATAATCCTTATCTTGACCCTGATGTTGCTGATGCTGCGCGTCGTAACAACCTGGATGATGCTAAGCGTGCTGCTTACGTGGCTAACCAGAAGTCGGTTGTGCTTGTCAAGAATCACGACAATGTACTGCCGTTAAAACCCGGTGCCAAGGTGTACATCCAATGCTTCAAGGGTGACGACCCTGGTCTTACCAGGGCGCAGGCTATGGGTGCGGCAGCCGGTGGTGGTGACGTGGATGCACTGAAAGCACAGATCAGTGACGTGTTTGAATCCCGTGGCTTCACGGTTGTTAACGACCCTGCTGAGGCAGATTACGCCTACCTGCATGTGTGGCCTATTTTGAACAATATCGTGTTCCAGCAGACTGCAATGCCGGTAATTGAGATGGTTGACGGTCTTGAAGTTGATGCACGAGAGGCTAACAAGAGCCAGAAGAAGACCGGCGAGAAACTGACGGTCAACACACTCCACGGTGTAGCTGACATTCCTGAAATCGCCGAGACCGTGCATGCTAATGGTGGCAAGGTTATTGCTACCATCGTGGTTAATAATCCGTGGATTTTGGATACGCTCGAACCGTATGTTGACGCGCTTACTGTACAGTACACGGTCAGCGCGGTGGCAATGGACAATGTGCTCAATGCACAACTCGATGTGATGACCGGCGCTTACAACCCCACCGGTAAGCTGTGTCTCACAATGGTGTCGTCCCCTGAGGTGATTGCTATTACCGAGAAGGAGATTGACGGCGTTATGCGCGAGGTGTGTGCTTCGCCGAATGACGTACCTGGTTGCGATAAGGATCGTTATATCGACCCGGATATTCTTGCCAAGGTTCGCGGTGGTAGTTATGCGTATTGTGATGCGGACGGCAATTACTACCGTTCCGGTTTTGGTTTGCGCTACTAAATAACACGCAAGCAGTATGCAAGTTGTATGCAAGTTGTACGCTGCACAGCAATCTCGTGTATTGACTGTGCAGCAAATAAATACTGCGGTTAATACCAAACAACGTTGGCCATCCACATAACAGGATTCGGATTATAAAACGAAAGTGTGTCTGGTTCGCCCTCGTTTTGGTGGGGTGAACCAGACACAGCAACATAGGCATCCTCTAGGTGATTCACCATTGTTCGGGGTGAGCCAAAGTGATTGCGGGTGTTACTGTTGCGGCGGTGGAGATCCCCTGTTCGGGGGGGGTGAACCCCTTTTACGTGGGCGGTCACGTAGTGGTCTTGCATGGTTTCCAGTTCGTCGGGGCGCCCCCTCACGTGGATGGTCAACAATTTGTATCGGGGTGTGCTCTCCAACGTTATTGGGTTAAAGACAAATGTGTCCGTTCCGGTGCGTAGGGGGTGTAGCTCGACGTGCTGCTGTTGTTGCTGAGCTACACCTGCTTAATTGGCGTCGATACTCAGCCAACACCTCAGCCAGCACATGCGATAGGGGCTGCTAAATCAGTACCCGA
>CAYQJZ010000021.1:0-18411 GCA_964417995.1 uncultured Bifidobacterium sp. | reverse complement strand
CTCAGCCAACACCTCAGCCAGCACATGCGATAGGGGCTGCTAAATCAGTACCCGAACCATCGCGTCGCATATCTGGTTTCGGCAGTTCAACGGGATGCCCAGATTCAGTAGCCGCATGAATCGGATATGCGCCCACCCAAGCGAATATCAACGTATTCTGCCCCTTCAAGAAGCGTTGCGAACGGACACCACCCGTGTTACGCCCCTTAGTCGGGTACATCTCCAATGGGGTAACCTTGGCAGAGCCATTCTCCGTACCAGGTAGCGCATCCGCGTCTCCCGCTACAGTCAACACCACTGTGCCAGAGGCGGAGAACAGGCCGTTATCACCCTCGTTATACGTCCATGTCACAGTGCCAGCAGGAACTACAGCAAACGCCAGCACATGACAGCCCTCAGCCAGTTTGATACCGGCCATACCTCCAGCCGAACGTCCCTGCGGACGCACAATACCAGCTTCATAAGTGAGTAGCGAGGAATCTGAAGAGATGAACACCAGACGATCTTCATCAGCAGCAGGTGCAGCAAACACGACAGTGTCGCCGTCTTTAAGATCAATCACACTCCATGAATCCATGGTGGTTGGTGATTCACGATTCCACCGCTTAACCACACCATGACGGGTACCAATTGCCAACGGTGTTAGCACGGCAGACGACGAATCATTCGCATCAGAATCATTACTATCACTATGCGAATTGCCAGCTGGCGTGCTCATTGCTATTGCTGTAACAACATGCTCGCCAGGCACTGGATCAGTGTTCTGCGTGGCACCCAACAAGTCGTCAGCGCGCACGCCACCGGCTACGCTCAACGTTTCTGACGCAGGCAATGACGGCAAATCAGCCACCCGGGCAAGAACCAAACGTCCAGCTGACGTTATCAACGCGTAAGAGGCCAACGTTGTGGTCTCAAATATTGTGGTGATCTGATCTTCTGACACACGTGGATCAGTGGCAGACCGGGATTTCCACACATCCATGGCGCTAGGCGAGGTGCGAGCAATTAAACCAGTAGCGCTCATCACGACCACACACGGATCGTCGCTTAATTGCATTGCTGCGGACGCACCTGCTCCGTCTCCAGCTTTTTTAGCAGCTGCTGCAGCAGCTTTTACATCAGCCTCAGCTTCAGAAACAGTCGCTGCAGTACGCACGGCCTGTATCGCAGAATCAGACACGCTGCTATCTCCATCAATACTGACGGGGGTTAACGTGCCATCGGGGTCAACATCTAACAGAACAGTACGTCGTTCACTGCCGTATTTAGCAGACACATCATCCATTTCTTCGACCACCACACGGTCTAATTCTTCATCGGATGACAGAATACGTTCTAACTGTTCAATACGACGGCGCAAATCATCACGTTCTGCTTCCAATTCAATACGACTCATACGGGTAAGTCGACGCAGACGCAAATCAAGAATGTATTGCGCTTGAATCTCATCAAGGTCAAACACCGCCATCAACCGCGTTTTAGCAGTATCAGCATTGTCAGAAGAACGGATGACCTGAATCACCTCGTCAATATCAACCATCGCCAGCAGTAAGCCCTCAACCAAGTGCAGTCGCTCCTGCGCTTTATTGCGACGGTACTCGCTACGACGATGCACCACTGTACGCCGGTGGTCAATCCACACTTGCAGCATTTCTTTCAATCCCATAGTGTGGGGACGACCGTCAACCAAAGCCACGTTATTCATCGTGAAATTGTCTTGCAACGGTGTGTATTTAAGCAGTTGTGCCAACACTGCATTAGGGTCAAAACCAGACTTAACCTCAATAACCAGGCGCGTACCATTATGCCGGTCAGTTAAATCAATAGCGCCAGAAATTCCCTCCAACTTATGGTTTTTTACACCTTCAGAAATACGCTCAAGAACACGTTCAGGGCCAACCATAAACGGTAATTCAGTGACCACAATTGCTTTTTTACGAGCAGTAACATTTTCAATATGCGTAGCCGAGCGTGTGGTGAGCGTGCCACGGCCTGACTTGTAAGCCTCGCGAATACCGTCACGCCCGATAATAATGCCGCCACTTGGCCAATCTGGGCCAGGAATAAAACGCATTAATTCTTCTAACATGGCGTCAGGATGAGCAAGCAAATATTTAGCAGCGTTAATAACTTCACGCAGGTTGTGCGTGGCCAAATTCGTTGCCATACCCACAGCAATACCCGAACCGCCATTAACCAGCAGATTAGGAATAGCAGCCGGTAAAACATCCGGTTCTTTGAGTTTATTGTCGTAATTGGGGGAGAAGTCAACAGTATTTTCATCAATATCAGCGTTCATACCAAGTGCTGCTGGAGCGAGTCGAGCCTCAGTATAACGAGATGCTGCTGGACCATCGTCAAGGGAACCGAAATTACCGTGACCATCCACCAACGGAAGTCGCATTGCAAACGGCTGTGCTAAACGCACCATTGCCTCGTAAATTGCAGAATCACCGTGTGGATGCAGTTTACCCATTACCTCGCCGACCACACGAGCCGACTTCATATACGGACGGTCAGGGGTTAAATTCATCTGACCCATCTGGTAAACAATGCGGCGTTGCACGGGCTTAAGACCATCGCGAGCATCGGGCAAGGCACGCGCATAAATCACCGAATACGCGTATTCAAGGAATGAGGTACTCATCTCCTCTTTCAACGGCGTTTCGACAATATTTTCTTTGACCGTGCGCGGGTCAAAAGACGGTTGCGCCTTCTTGCGGTGTGATGCCATAGACGAATCTCCCAACGGTTGATGCGTTCTGCAAACCGGATTATTTTATCCAAACATCTCGCCAATATACTGCAATTTGCGGCGTGGACATTTCATTGAACAGTGATTGAATGAACAGTATGAGCGTTGACATACCACAGATGAATGACCTGCTTAGCCCTGTGCCCGTTGCACAATATGGTGACAATAATGGGCCGCAGCGTGGCGGTGCACGGCATTTATCGTCCTTGTTGCCGGCATTGTCGTCAGCTATTGGTTATCCGACTGCAACAGCAGTTCATCAGGATCCACGCGCATTGCAAAAAGCACTGGAACTGCCCGATGCACGGTCAGCAGTGGTTGTTTTAGTAGACGGATTGGGATATTGGAATCTTGCCATGCGATTAGGTCATGCCCCATATATGCGCTCACTAATGGCTGATTCAGTAAACCAGCGGCCAATAAGCACGTGCACGCCAAGCACCACGGTGACAGCAATGTCAACCTTCGGTACTGGCACATGCCCGGGATTAACGTGCATGACCGGGTACACGCAACGCAACCCCGTTACCGGGCAGATCTCGCAGCTTATTCAGTTCAAACAGGCGATTGAGCCGCATGATTTACAACGCCAGCCAACCGTTTTTGAACTCTTAGCGAAACAAGGCGTACGAGTAACCAGTTCCGGACTGCCTAAATTCGCGGCATCACCGCTGACTGAAGCAACGCTACGAGGCAGTAATTACATTTCTCACGTCAATCCCAATGATCGAGTACGCGCTGCAGCTACAGCATCTGCTGAACCTGGTTTAACCTATCTGTACATTCGTGACGCCGATAAAGTGGGCCACGCATACGGGTGGAATAGCGATAAGTGGATCGGCACTTTTGAACGCGTCGACGCACAATTAGCTCTGTTACACCGCAGTGTTCCTCGCGGTACGCTGATTGTGATCGCTGCCGACCACGGCATGATTATGGCCGATCCAGCGCAACGTATCGATATTGCTGAACACACTGAGCTTAATCGCAATGTAGCTGCTGTGGGTGGTGAGCCACGTGCACCAATGTTGTACGTTGACGATGAGTCAAATACACAGCAGGTAGTTGACCGATGGCGCGAGTTTTTGCGTGATAGGGCACTGGTGTACACGCGCAAAGAAGCCATTGATAGTGGAATATTCGGCCCCATCGACCCGCGTGCCACTGAAATGATCGGCGACGTGCTGGTATATGCACTTGGCACCACAACCATTGTGGATTCGCGCTCTCAAAGCGATCCAGCCACACGCCTGCCAAGTGTGCACGGGTCACGCACCATGCTCGAAATGGATATTCCCTGCTTGATTGACCTGACGTAGCACGTGACTTGATGCAGTAGTTGGTTTGAAAGGCCATCTGGTTTGAAGAGTCAGTTGGTTTGAAGAGACACTCGGCTTGGTGCGGTGTGGCACTTGATTTGGTGCACCATTTAATTTGAGAGCCACTTGACTTGGTGAGCTATCTGGCTTGGTGAGCCACCCGGCCCGGTGCAAAAACCGTGATCTGACTAACGCCGTGGACACAGTGCCAGCCACTTAGCCGTCGAAAACTCAGCCACCAAAAAGAAACTCATCCACCGAAAAAGAAACTTAGTCGCCGAAAAGAATCTCATCCCAACTTGGAACTGCAGAACGTCCCGACTTGCGACGATTCGACTTAGCAGTATGCGCGGTATTCTGACGACTCTCGGTAGTCTCAGCGGCATGATCTCCAACTGATGCGTTAGGCGTGTCAGAAGAAGATTTCGCATCGTTACCGGCTGACGAATCATCAACCGTGCTAGCTGTGTCAGCTGTAGCTGACCGATGGCGAGAACTATCAGCATCAGCAGTTGCACTTGCGTTATGTGCAGCATTATGTGCCGATGTTTTTTTTACTGAAGATGACGCATTATTACGATCAGGGCGAGCTGCAGGAAGAGTTGGTTCTGGTGCTGCCCACGAGGACACCACCTGTTCAATACGCGCCGACCGCACAGAATCACCAGGCAAATCAAGCGGAATGTTGAAGCCGTCATCCTCGTTGTCTGTTCGTGCGCTACGTGGCGTTTTGTCCGTATTCTTCTGCTTGGACGTAGACATATCGCTAATTAATGTTTTCGCGGTGCGATTAAGACAGGCGATTGAATTGTCGTGCATATTCCACGTCCATTCGGCACGCATCGTGCGACCTGCAGAAACAAACTGCGCAGTAATTCTCCACGGTTCCAGACCACGGCGCGTGGCCTGCCATTGCATGTCCTCAGGTCGTACACGAGCCGCAGCCAATGTACGTTCAATCATCTCCGACACCGTGTGCATTCGACTGTCTTTAGGCGCAGGAACAGAGAGGAACTGATCAATCGCATACTGTTTTTCGGTTTCCACTGTCGCAGAGAAACGGCGTACCAGCGCATCACTGAGACCATAACGTTCAGCTACGCGTGAAGGATCCGCTCCAGCACGAATCAACGATTGAATCTGCGAGATTGGAATCGACTGGCCAGCAGGACGGCGAACAGGGTTAATCTCCGAAGTGACTTGTTTGGCTTCAAGAATGGCATGCTCGAGGGTGTCGTCAACTCTAACAACAAAGCGTGCATCGCCTACGGCGAACACCAGTCCGCCCGTCTCATCGACATGATCGAACCGGGCTTGATCAGGCTGATGTTCAGACATGAGCGCACCACTTTCCTTGTCGATTTGTTTCACAATCCATTGTGTCCTACGTGTCGCATTTTACGAGTATTTCATATCGTGTATCCTATGCGGGGTATACGTCATGTATGCTGTGGCGGGTAACACGCTGGTTTAAACGTGAGTAAACGTATGTGGAAAGGAACAACGATGGCTCAGGACTACGATTCCCCCCGCAATAAGGACGAAGACGAAGAGTCGCTGCAGGCGCTGAGCACCAAAAATCAGAATAGCGCCAGTGATATTGACGATGACGAGAATGCTATTGCAGAGGATTACGAGCTGCCTGGCGCCGATCTGAGCAATGAGGATTCCTCGGTAACCGTTATCCCCATGCAGGGCGATGAATTCATCTGTACGGAATGCTTCCTTGTTAAGCATCGCAGTCAGCTATCTGACGCAAGCGAGGAAGGTCACCCGGTGTGCACGGAGTGCGCCGGCTGATGTCGTACGACGAATCCTATAACGGCCCTGAACAGGTCGAAGTCCTTGTTCGATCAGTGAATACTGAACAGCCAGTTCAGCTGCGGTATGCACATGCAGGCGACGCGGGTGCCGATCTGATAACCACGGTTGAAGTGACGCTTGCCCCGTTTGAACACGCGCTTGTTCCTACGGGTGTGGCAATTGCTTTGCCAGCCGGGTATGTCGGTTTAGTGCATCCGCGGTCTGGACTGGCGGTACGTCAAGGCGTCACCGTTCTTAATGCACCAGGAACCATTGATGCTGGATACCGTGGCGAAATTAAAGTTCCACTGATCAACCTTGATCCAGAACACACTGTTGTGTTCCATCCTGGTGATCGCATTGCGCAACTGGTTATTCAACGCTATGTTGAGGCGCGCTTTGTTGAAGCTGACTGCTTGCCTGGGTCAGACAGAGCTGAACGTGGATTCGGGTCGACAGGGGTATCGTCGCAGTAACTTATGGCAATTTACTGAACTGGCGCTGTGTAGTGCAACGTTGTGGTGGCGACATTCCGCCACAAGGCACGATTCACACCGCAGGTAGGATATTGTGCATATGAGAGGAGGTGCAAGGCCATGGCCGATGTTGATGACGAGCCTCTCTCCGCTCGTATGCTTGGCTGCGAGATCAGTACAAACCCTCTGGATCCGCTCGAGCCAATTATGAACGCGTGCCTGTCTCATCATCCTGGAGAGGATATGGACATCGTTAAACGCGCCTACCGTCGAGCTGTGTGCCAGCATTCCCATCAACGCCGCAAATCCGGCGAACCGTACATCATCCACCCATTAGCGGTTGCACAAATTCTTGCTGATTTAGGCATGGGGCCAATTGTTGTGGCGGCAGGCCTATTGCACGACACTGTAGAAGACACCGATTACACACTTGACGAATGCCGAGCGGAATTTGGTGACACGGTAACCGGTCTGGTCGATGGTGTGACCAAGCTGTCGCGTATGGAATACGGTGATTCCGCACAGGCGGAAACAATCCGTAAAATGGTTGTGGCAATGAGCCGAGACGTGCGCGTACTGGTTGTTAAACTCGCTGACCGCGTACACAATGCGCGCACATGGCGTTACGTCAAAACCTCCAGCGCACAGAAAAAAGCTCGCGAAACGCTAGATGTATATGCGCCACTAGCAAACCGACTGGGTATGAACGCCATTAAAACCGAACTCGAAGAGCTCAGTTTTAAGGTTCTTTACCCCAAGATTTACAACGAAATTGTTGTACTCGTGGCACACCGTGCAGGGCAGCGTGACGTTTACCTCAAACAGATTCTTGCTGAGATCAAAGAAGACCTCGATTCCCAGCACATTAGAGCGTATGTAACCGGCCGGCCCAAAGACTATTTCTCCATCTACCAGAAGATGATTGTGCGCGGGCACGATTTTGAGAATATCTACGATCTGGTAGGTGTACGCATTATTGTCGATTCGATTCGAGACTGCTATGCGGCACTTGGCTCGGTACATGCGCGCTGGAGCCCGGTGCCAGGGCGTTTCAAAGACTATATTGCCATGCCCAAGCTCAACATGTATCAGAGCTTGCACACCACGGTGGTTGGTCCCGGCGGCAAACCGGTCGAAATTCAGATCCGCACATGGGATATGCACCGTCGTGCTGAATTCGGTATTGCTGCCCATTGGAAGTACAAAGAGAACGGTCAAGCCGGGCGTGCGTTGAGCTCACCCGATAAGCAGGATCTCAAACGCGAAGACGGCTCTCAAAGCCCTCAGAGTGTTCACAGTAATCAAGAACTCACCGAAGCAGATAATCTCAAATGGGTGCAACAGCTTGCTGATTGGACGAGCGAGACACCAGACTCTGATGAATTCCTTGGTTCCCTTAAAGAAGATCTCGGCTCATCAGAGGTGTATGTTTTCACTCCAAAGGGCAAGATCGTCTCTCTACCAGCACAGGCCACGCCGGTAGATTTTGCATATGCTGTGCACACTGAGGTTGGGCATTGCACCATGGGTGCACGAGTCAACGGTCGTTTGGTGCCGTTAGACACTCAACTTGATAACGGCGACACTGTGGAGATTCTCACCTCCAAATCTGACACGGCAGGTCCGTCTCGCGACTGGTTAAGTTTTGTTAAAAGTCCTAAAGCGCGTAACAAAATTCGTCAATGGTTTAGTAAAGAACGCCGCAGTGAAGCTATCGAAGAGGGTCGCGACGAGTTAACGCGCGCCATGCGTAAACGCAACCTGCCTATATCAGCACTATTGACGGTTGAAGCATTAGTCGGTGTGGCCGATGAACTCAACTATTCCAGTCCGGACAATCTGCTTGCTGCTATTGGCGACGGACAGGTTTCCACTCAAAATGTCATTGCTCACCTGGTAAAAGACGCTGGTAGTGACGAAGTTGACGAGGAAACCGAACAGGAACTGCTACCGTTACGTGCGCCCGAACGCAAGAAACCAACGAATACACTGGGTATTTCGGTTGAAGGTGTTGGCGACGTGTGGGTGAAACTGGCACGCTGTTGCACTCCAGTGCCTGGTGACGACATTGTGGGCTTTATTACGCGCAATCAAGGTGTGTCTGTCCATCGGACGGATTGCCTGAACATGATTAACTTGCAGCATCGTCAACCCGAACGTGTAGTGCCTGTACAGTGGACAAGCACTAAGGGCCTGTTCATGGTGAAAATTCAGGTCGAAGCGCTCGATCGGCCTCACCTGCTAAGTGATGTGACACGTGTGCTGTCAGATCACGGTGTGAACATTATTGCCGGGTCCATTTCTACAGGCGCTGATCGTGTGGCTATCAGCCAATTCTCTTTTGAAATGGCTGATCCTCAGCACTTGAACACACTATTGGCAGCGGTACGCAAAATCGACGGTGTATTCGACGTGTATCGCATTACTGGTGCCAAAGATTCTGCTGAACCTCGTTTACGCCGTATGCAATGAGTAAAGGCCTCCGCGATGAACGGAGGCCTTGAATATTTGACCGGTTTCTGGTTTCAAGCGTCGGTGTCAGTATGAGGTTTTTACATACTTACTTAACGACATCCACCGAGATAATACCAACCGGCTCCAGCGGGCGATCTGAACGATCCGTAGGTACAGATTCCAGCTTGTCCACTACAGCCTTGGACTCATCATCAGCAACCTCACCAAAAATTGTGTGATGGCCATCTAACCACGGAGTAGGCACAGTGGTGATAAAAAATTGTGAGCCGTTGGTGCCATGAAGCTTGCCATCACGGCCGCGGCGCAAACCAGCATTCGCCATCGCCAGAAGATACGGGCGATCAAACACTAAATCAGGAGCAATCTCGTCATCAAAATCGTAACCAGGTCCGCCAGTACCATTACCCAACGGGCATCCGCCCTGAATCATAAAATCTTTGATAATACGATGGAAAGTCAAACCGTCATAGAACGGATCGGCACAGTTTTCACCAGTTGCAGGATCAGTCCATTCCTTCTCGCCGGTAGCCAATCCCACAAAGTTGGACACAGTCTGTGGCGCTTTATCGTCGAAAAGGTTAATGGTGATATCGCCTTCTGAAGTATGCATAACAACGGTAGTACTCATAGTTGTTAAGTCTTGCATGCCACCCCGACTCATGCTATTCAATTTGTCATAACAAACTCGTATACGACAAACATCGTTATAACGAACTCTTTTATAACCAAACACCGTCATAACAAACACTGGCGAATCTATAACCCCATCAAATTCACAACACGCTATAGCAGCTGCTTCTCACTTTTGAAACAGAATGTTGCAACGTTCACCAGAATCTGCCTGTGGTATGCAATTACACGGCTATTGTCTGCAGTGGTTTCTCTGTAACACGCTTCACGATGTACTTCGATGCTGAGACGTATGATTGGCGTTATTACCGTCAAAGGTGAGAAGAAGAGGAACCTGCATGAAGTCTAAGAAAGCCTTGTCTATTGCTATATCGGTGGCTCTCATGGTCACGTTGTCGCCTGTTCTCTCTGGAACTGCTTACGCGGATTCAAGTGACACAGCCATTGCCAATGTAGTGGATTCTACAGATACAGACATTTCAACGGAAAACAATCAATCTGCCTCAAACACAGATAATACGCAAGCTGACTCAGACAGTGATGCTATTGAACTCTACAGCTCCACAAGCTCTGATGATTTAGATATAGATGCGGAAGAATATGTTGACGAAGGTACTGGCTCTGACAATGATCAGTCAGATGAAGGTGAAGCAGGTTCAAATACAGGTGAGTCAACCGATACGGATGATTCTGAATCTGCCGCTGTGACCCTCGAAAAACCAACAATCTCATCGATTTCAATAACAACAAGTGGTGTTGTTATCAAGTGGAGTAGCGTTGATAACGCTACTGGTTACTGTGTTCAGCGTAAATCTAGTAGTTCTTCTACATGGACGTCGGTGGCAAACGATGTAACAGGAACGTCATACACCGACAACAGCGTGCCAACAAGTACCACAAGCACCACGTACACGTACGCAGTTTATGCCTACGCTGACTCTGGGAACATTGTCAGCGAGCAAGCAACAAAATCTCTTTCTGTTCTGGCAACGGCATCACTAACGAGTGTTACTCATACGTCGTCGTCGGTGGTGAAGCTTACGTGGGGTAAGGTTTCGGGTGCGTCTAAGTATTATGTGTATCGTAAGGTGTCGGGTGGTTCGTGGTCGAAGGTTAAGACCACAACTTCTACCAGTTACAGTGATAGTGGCCTGACTAATGGCAAGCAGTACTATTACTGGATTTGGGCTTATTCCTCGACAAAAAAGAGCATATTCAACACCAGTGGCGTATCAGTACGCAAACTCTCTAATCCGAAGCTTGGTAGTGCTGTTAATGCGTCGGGTGGTATTAAGGTCACATGGAGTAAGGTCACCGGCGCCACTGGTTACATTGTGTATCGGAAGAAGTCCGGTGGCTCATGGAAAAAGATCGGAACATCATCGTCGACGAGTTATACGGATAAGAGCAGTCTGACGAGTGGTACCAAGTATGTGTATACGGTTCGCGCGTATCACAAGAGCAGTGGGTTGACGAATAAAAGTTGGTACAACACGTCAGGCGTTAGTGAACGTAAACTGTCTATCCCCTCGTTAAAGAGTGCTGTTAACTCATCCACTGGTATTAAGGTCACGTGGAAGAAAGTTACTGGTGCGAAGAAGTATTACGTGTACCGTAAAAAATCTGGTGGCTCGTGGAAGAAGATTAAAACTACTACGTCGACGAGTTATACGGATAAAAGCAGTTTATCGAGTGGTACGAAATATGTGTATACGGTTCGTGCGGTTAATGGTTCTGATACAAGCTATTACAAAACCAGTGGTGTTAGTGAAACAAAACTATCAATACCCTCGTTGAAAACTGCTAAGAAAACTTCGAGTGGTGTCACAGTCGCCTGGAAAAAAGTCACCGGCGCCACTGGTTACATTGTGTACCGTAAGAAGTCTGGTGGCTCATGGAAACGACTCAAGAAAACAACCTCCACAAGCTACACCGATAAATCAACAACCAGCACCAAGTATTATTACACTGTCCGTGCTTATAAAGGATCGGATACAAGCTATTACAAAACCAGTGGCATTAGCGTATCCACCACCACAGTTGCAGTGACTAAAAGCGGTTCAAAATATCACGTTTCCTCTGGTGATTGTCCATCATTATCGCGATCGAAGAGCCTTACCAAGATGACAAGAGCAAAGGCAGAAAAAGCAGGCTATGACGCATGCAAAAACTGCGATCCGTGATAGACATAAAGTTTAAGGAGCTAAGAGATCGGGCGTACATCCTGCCACTATTACTCGTGCTCCTACATAGAGGCAAGTCTTCTTGAACCAAAGGCTACGAGCAGCTTACGTTAGTGCGGGAAGAAGATAAATAGAGGCCGCCGGTAAAGGCGGCCTCTACTCATTTTCTGTATATGCTCCTTGACGTGCATACTCACACATGCATCAGCACGTGGGCAGTTAGCACATGGTTATTTAAGCAATGCTGTTATTGCTCCAAGATTGAGCTCAAAACTCACACCACGTTCTTCAAAATCGGGCTGGTTGCGTGTGCTCACCATAGCATCGCGCACAAACTCGCCAGCAATCCACGTAGCATCCGACAAATCACGGCCGGCCAGTACAGCGCCACACAACGCAGAAGCAAACGCGTCACCAGTGCCATGAATCATATACGGCAGCTTCTCATGAGCATGCTCCTGCTTGCCTGCGCCACCAGTGTCGGCACTGGCTACAAAGTTACGCAACATACCATCGCCACGGTCAATACCCTTGAGCACCACATTCTTGGCGCCTAACGCCAACAAAGCATCCAACCAATCAGTCACCTGATCATCGCTCAAATTCTGACCTGGGTACTCGCGTTCGGTCAAAATACTTGCCTCAGTCAGATTCGGCATCAGCACATCAGCACCATCAACCAATCCGCCCATCGCCTTACACATGTCAACCGTATAGGTTGGATACATTTCGCCGCCGTCACCCATCACTGGGTCCACCAGTCGTAATGCATTCGGGTACTCGCGATACAGTCGCTGAATTAGTGCCACCTGCTCAGCAGAACCAAGGAATCCACTGTAAATACCATCCAGCTGCACGCCAATTTTGCCCCATGCGTCAAGGTAGTCGTTCAGAATCTCCGTGGTGTCATGGAATGTGAACACCGGATACTTAGTGTGCGAGGAGAACAGACCAGTCGGCACAGGGCATACATCGCAACCAGCAGCTGACAGAATCGGAATTGCCGCCGTTAACGAGCACTTGCCATAACCGCACATATCGTGCACGGCAGCCACACGCGGAATGTAGCCTGTTTGGCGCTCATACAGTTTCACATCGCTCATACTTGATACTCCCTGTTTTTGTAAAGAACTCAGTGTTTAGAATTCTCTCCATTGACGATACCCCCTTTAATGACAACGCCTTGCTATCGGTGTTGGATACAATATGCAAATTCCAGAATGTGGACGCTCATTTTAAGATTTTGACGGTATTTGTGCATGAGTTAGAGCAGAAAACACCTGTGGGTCACTACTACAAAACGGCAAGAAATCACCGCGTAAGAACACGTTATTAACGATGGTAATAACAAACAGCTTGTTTAACACGCTGTGCTGCCGATACTCTCAATCGTCAGGCACTACCGCCACGTTTAATAACCGCATAACAATCACACAACAAAACACCAATTAACACTTTTGCTGCACCATGACAGCAAATAAAGGAGTAACCATGACCACGCCAACATCCGCACACTACCGGTTTGAAACCCGACAACTGCATACCGGACAAGACAGTGACTCACTTGCCACTGATGCGCGCGCTGTGCCTATCTATGCCACTGCCGCCTATCAATTCCAGGATTTTGACCACGCTGAGGCTCGTTTTGCTCTCACAGATGCTGGAAATATTTACGGTCGGCTGACCAACAGTACGCAAAGTGTACTCGAACAGCGTCTTGCTTCACTGGAAGGGGGGACAGCAGCTCTTGCTGTTGCTTCTGGTGCAGCGGCTATTACCTATGCGATACGTACAATCACTGGCAACGGTGATCACATTGTGTCATCGCGAACTATTTACGGTGGTACCTACAATCTGTTTCGTCACACATTGCCGCGCGACGGTGTTACTACAAGCTTTGTTGATATTGACGATCTCAACGCTGTGGAGCACGCTATTACACCTGCTACCAAACTTGTGTTCTTAGAGACTTTTGGTAACCCTAATGCTGATTTACCTGATATTGAGGCAATCTCTGACATTGCTCATCGTCACGGTGTTCCTGTGATTGCTGATAACACTTTTGCCACGCCATATTTGTTCCGCCCGCTTGAACATGGGGCCGATATTGTTGTTGAATCAGCAACCAAGTTTATTGGAGGGCATGGCACCACGCTTGGCGGTGTTATCGTCGAAAATGGCCAGTTTGACTGGACAGCTGAACCGGGACGATTCCCCTCCCTTAGTGAAGCCGACCCCTCTTATCACGGGCTATGCTTTGCTGAAACTTTTGGAACTGCTGCTTTTACTACTCGAGCACGCGCTGTATTACTACGCGACACGGGTGCAGCAATTTCGCCTTTTGCAGCGTTCCTGCTTTTGCAGGGAACAGAAACGTTGAGCCTGCGCGTAGAGCGACACGTATCTAATACCGTGCGCGTTATTGACTATTTGCGCAGCGTACCAGAGGTGGAGAAAATCTCACATCCGTGCATTGAAGGTCGTGCTGATCATGAACGCTATCGCAAGTATTTCCCTAACGGTGGTGGATCAATTTTCACCATTGATATTCGCGGTGGTAAGAGCGCGGCACGTACTTTTATTGACAATTTGCACCTGTTCAGTGTAGTAGCGAATGTAGCTGACGCTAAAAGCCTGGTTATTCATCCAGCTTCCACCACTCATGCACAGCTTAATAATCAAGAGCTTGCCGAGCAGGGGATCAAGCCCGGTACTGTTCGTCTGTCGATTGGCTTGGAACATATTGATGACCTCATTGCTGATCTTGACAATGCTTTTGCCTCAGTACGCGCACAAGTGTCAAACGCGAGCTGCTAGCTGGCCGTTAACAAGTGCGTGACTGACAAACACCAAGGCTCTGTTGACCCATCGTGGATACGAATTTATGTAAGAGGTTGGATGTCAACGGATACTTAAAGCCACGTAACAAGTGACAATATATGAAGTACTTTTATTGCCATAATTCCAATTTTGCAGAGTCTATATCCACGCTGGGTTAACAGACCAACATCAATGAACACGACATCAATGAACACGTGATGGGTAACAATATGTGAGGGGTGTCATCAACAGTTGTGTCATGGTCTTGTTGCCATCCCGGGTAACAATACGTGAGGGGAATGGCAGGGGAGAACAATTGCAATGCTCCACAGCTGTGTGACAGTAAAAAGAAAGGCTACAGGCCAAAAGGCTATAGGTCCAAAAGGAAAGTCAGGCACCCCTTTACAACCTGCATGTGCTTACAACAATGGTCGTCATCCTCAAGGATGACGACCATTAGTTATGCTTAAGCCCGGCGCACGATTCCCGCTTAATCGCATCCTCGATAACGTGTGACTATCTGCTGGAAAACGTCCAGTAAAAAGTTACAGGAAAAGAGAAGGGTGCGATATGACCATCGCCATTGAAGCAACATCACTGGTAAAAGACTACGGCAGTGGCAACAACGTTGTTCACGCATTACGCGATGTGAATGTGGCCTTTGAACAAGGCAAATTTACCGCTATTATGGGCCCTTCCGGCTCAGGAAAATCTACATTAATGCACACACTCGCCGGATTAGATTCTGCCACAAGCGGTCAGATTATGTTCAATGGTTCCGATATCACCACAATGAACGACAACGAATTAACCATATTGCGTCGTACCCAAATTGGTTTTATTTTCCAAAGTTTTAACTTGCTGCCCATGTTCACAGCTGAACAAAATATTCTTATGCCCTTGACTCTCGCTGGGCGCAAAGTGGACAGCGAATGGTTTAATCTGCTTGTCACTACGCTGGGTTTAAGCAAACGACTCAATCATCGTCCGAATGAATTATCTGGCGGTCAACAACAGCGTGTCGCTATCGCTCGCGCGCTTATTGCCCGGCCACAGTTGATTTTTGCTGACGAACCAACAGGTAACCTCGACTCTATTTCCAGTATTGAAGTACTGAATTTCCTGAGAGATTCTGTTAAAGAACTCGACCAAACCATCATTATGGTGACGCACGATGCGGTTGCCGCCTCATA
This sequence comes from uncultured Bifidobacterium sp., assembly GCA_964417995.1. Taxonomy (GTDB): domain Bacteria; phylum Actinomycetota; class Actinomycetes; order Actinomycetales; family Bifidobacteriaceae; genus Bifidobacterium. The sequence continues at coordinate 2,757 of CAYQJZ010000021.1, read as the reverse complement.
CTCGGATCGAGCTTTAGTTTTTGCTGACGGGAAGATAGTGGCTGATGAATCACATCCTACGCCCGAGCGGATGAACCAGTTACTGATGGAAGAGCGTCAACGTGCTCGGCAACAAGCACTGGCTGAGGTTGCTGCCATGCCAGGCAGCGCAGTACCACTGCCTGCTCATAAAGCTGCCCGTCTTCGCACGATATAACCAACACTGACTTGTCAAACACTGTCTGAAACCGTCTGAATCAAGGACTCATCTATGTGGTCAATAACACGTAAACTTATGAAATCTAACGCGACAATGCTTATACCTGCAGGCATTGCAATCTTTATTGGCACTGTGTTCATTGCGAGCACACTACTGCTCGGTAATTCTCTTAACTATTCGATGCGGCAGCAAATTTCTGCATCCTATGGTGAGGCCAATTATGCAATAGGTTCAGAAGATGACGACACAGCATCATATGTAGACCTATCTGAATTTCACCTCGATCAACTCGAACAAATTGACGGTGTAAAAGGGACTCGCCCTGATATTAGCTGTGGTATTGAAGTTATCAACGCTGACACGTATTCCTCTGGTCTGCTGATTACCTACGCTACCGACAGTTCACTCATGCCAGTGAGTCTAGCTGATGGTGACTGGCCTGAGGATGGCGACATTGTTATTCCACAAGATATGGCCAGTCGTCTCAACGTTAGCATTGGAGACACGGTTGACGTTGATGCCTACAGTGATGACGGTACAGTCGAACTGACTATCAGCGGATTAAGCGTTGACCCTCTTGGAGCTTACAGTTACACCGGTGGTGCTGCAGTAACTACCTACAACACACTCATCACATTGCTCGACCCTACCGGCGATATCGGAATTAACAGTATTTACACGCAAACAGTGTACCTGCTGCTTGACGAACAGAACGGCAGTGTTGACGACACCACTCTAGAAGCCATCAACAATCTACTCCCCACAGGGTTCACGGTTTTCAGCCGCAGTGACAGTGAAGATAACACACTGAAACAAATGGGCGGCGGTGATGTTGACATCATCACCACCTTCATGATGGTGTTCGGTGTACTCGCCTTATTTGTGGCTGCGCTAGTTATTGCTAACACCTTCCAAGTTTTAGTTGCTCAACGACGCCGCACACTCGCTCTGCTCCGTACCATTGGCGCCACAAAGAAACAGCTCTACGCATCGGTGATTATCGAGGCAATTATTTTAGGACTAATCTCATCAGCGGTAGCCGTAGCAGCATCCATAGGCATTATGTCTATCGTCAGCATGTGCGATGTTGACATTTTCGACATAGAACTAACTACCGTGCCCACCCCGCAAGTGTTCATCATCCCTATCGGTTTTGCTGTTGTGGTTACCGTGCTTGCATCACTATCGTCAGCACACACCGCCACCTCGGTAACACCACTGGAAGCATTACAGCCCATTGGCATTAGCGATACACGCACATCCAACACAAAACGACAAGTAATTAGCACAGTTATGATGGTGGTCGGAGCCGTTGTCGCCGCTTTTACTGTTATCGACACCTGGCGATACTCGAATGGTGAAACCTCGCTGTGTACTGACAACAGCGTAGTTACCCTACTCGCAGCCATGGCCGCTGTTATGCTGTTCTTCCTCGGACTATTACTATGCGCTAACCGTTGGGTGCCGCTTCTCCTCAAAGGTATTGGCACAGCCGTGTCACACATTGGGGCATCATCCACACTGGCCGCCGCCAATATTCACAAGAACCCACGTCGCGTCGCCGCCACCAGTGCAGCACTACTAATCGGCGTCACCCTTGTCGCCACGCTCGGAACCGGCGCAGCCAGTGCCCGACAAACCGTTGCTGACGCACTCGACGACGTGTACAGCGTTGACATTCAAATCTCTGGCGAATCCGTTGACAGCACTCTTCTCGACACTGTTCGTAACATTAACGGCGTTGACACTGTCGAATTAGTATCCACCAACACTGTGGTCTGGCATCAGGGCGACTGGGATACCGAACTGCAGGTTTACGCTCTCACCGCCGAACAAGGACGCAATGTGATGAACGGAGACGCTATCGACGAATTAACCGACGGCACATTACTAGTCCCCAACACACTCGCTGGCGATAACGACGACTATACAATGCTCGACTCAGCCACACTCGATCTCGATTTCAACGTGGAATACGACGACAATTACGAAATTGTCAGCAGTACACCACTCGACCTGACCGTTAAAGCCGCATCCTTCCGAGGCGTGTACTCAGCGTACATCATATACGGCTTGGCACTACCTGAAACATTGGAAAAAGCCAGCATCGAACCCGACGGATACGAGATCTGGGTAAAAACCGACGGAAACGTTACCGCTGCCACCGTGATGAACGACATTCAAACCGCGCTAAGCGACTACTCAGGAATCTCCGTCGTCGGATCCATCGCTGAACGAGTCTCATGGGACAGCATGGTCAACACCATACTGATAGTACTCATTGCACTACTAGCCGTAGCTGTGATTATCGCCCTCATCGGCGTAGCCAACACACTGTCCCTATCAGTAATTGAACGCACACGCGAATCAGCAACACTACGCGCCATCGGCATGACACGCAGCCAACTGCGGCGCTCGCTAGCTGTTGAAGCCGTATTGATTTCACTGGTTGCCGGCGTGGTTGGTATTGTTCTCGGCACAATATTCGGATGGATTGGTTCCTATATTGTGTTCACCGTATTCTCTTACAGTGTGGAGACTGTGGCTCTTCCCTTTGA
>CAYQJZ010000020.1:0-35742 GCA_964417995.1 uncultured Bifidobacterium sp. | reverse complement strand
CTGAACACAGTACGAGTGTCAATACTGGTAGGTGTCGCGATTGGCGGTTAGGCTGAGACAACGGTACATTCCCTATCTCATATCAAGAGAAAGGCTGCCGATGTCTGGAACAGACGTAAGCGACAAACCCCGCAGGGTTCTTCTCAAACTTTCTGGTGAAGCTTTCGGCGGTGGCGCCGTGGGCATTGACACTACCGTAGTGCGCCGTATCGCTGAGGAAATTGTTCCTGCAGTGCATGCTGGTGTGCAGGTCGCTATAGTAGTTGGTGGCGGTAACTTCTTCCGCGGTGCTGAACTGCAACAGGCTGGTATCGACCGTTCCCGCGGCGACTACATGGGTATGCTCGGCACGGTAATGAACTGCTTAGCTTTGCAGGACTTCCTTGAGCAAGAAGGTCAAGCAACCCGCGTACAAACAGCTATCACCATGGGGCAGGTTGCAGAACCGTATATTCCACTGAAGGCAATCCGCCACCTCGAAAAAGGCCGCGTGGTGATTTTCGGTGCCGGTGCTGGTATGCCATATTTCTCCACCGATACTGTGTCTATTCAGCGTTCGTTGGAGATTCACTGTGATGAAGTATTAATGGGTAAGAACGGTGTGGATGGTGTGTACACAGCTGATCCACGTACCAACCCTGATGCTAAGCGCTATGCCACCCTAAGCTACAATCGTGCACTGGTTGACAATCTTGCGGTAATGGATGCCTCAGCGCTGTCAATGGCTCGCGACAATCGACAGGTTATCCGCGTTTTTGGTCTTGAAAACCAAGGCAATGTGACTCGAGCTCTCATCGGTGAACAGATTGGCACCGTCGTGTCCAGCACCGAATCCACTGTAGCTGACTGAGACACATGTAAGGCGTCCCGCTGTCTGATATTCGATGCGGAACAGGCGGACGCGAGACGACATACCCACGATGACTATCAACATATAAAGGAGACACAGTATGGCAACTGTTATTGACCAGGCCAAAGAACAGATGAAAAAGTCCGTCGAAGCTACAAAGGAGAACTTCGCCGGTATTCGTACAGGTCGCGCTAACCCCGCACTCCTGAACGGCATTACTGTCGACTATTACGGAGCGCCGACACCATTGAAGGCTGTTGCTTCTATCGGCGTTCCTGAACCTCGTACGTTGGCTATCACCCCGTTTGACCAGTCTCAAGCTACAGCGGTAGAAAAAGCTATTCGTGATTCAGATCTTGGTGTTAGTCCAAATCGTGACGGCAATGTTATTCGCGTTACCCTGCCTGAGCTGACTGAAGAACGCCGCAAGGAATACGTTAAGCTCGCCAAAAACAAGGCTGAAGACGGCAAGGTTGCTGTGCGCAACATTCGCCGCAAAACCAAAGACGGCATCGACAAGTCCATCAAAGATGGCGATATGAGTGAAGACGACGGCGATCGTCTGCTCAAAGACCTCGACAAGATCACCAAGCAGATCACCGATGAGATCGACGCACTGCTCGACGGTAAGCAGAAGGAGATCATGGAGGTCTGATCTCCGGTGGAAAGCGAGGCAACCGCGATGCACAAGCACGATCAACAAGACAGTGAGACAGATGAAGCTATCGCTTCAATCAACAAGCGTACCGGCCGTAATATGCCACAAGCCATCGCCACTGGCGTGATGCTGGTAGCCGTTATTGTGGCATGCCTGTTAATCAATATCGACTTGTTCGTTCTGCTTATCGTGGTGTTCATGATTTTAGGGTTGTGGGAACTACGAGTGGACTTTGCCACAGCCGGATTGCATATTCCCGTAACCACATTATGGGTATGTTCTACGGTTACGTTGATGGCAACGTATTACTCGCCACACCACATCATGACACTCGCATTGTGTATCCTTGCCTCGCTTCTTGTTGTGGCATTGTCGGCAACGATGAAGCTTTCGGTAAGCAAACGATTGTCGTTAGCCGTGGCCACCAAATTGGCGCATACCGACTCCGGTGCACGACTCGAATCATCGTTTAACAACGACAACGAGGGGATCGACCACAGTCGTATCAGCAACGTGGCTGTCTCTCTGTTTACCGTCCTGTATATTCCTCTGCTTGCCGGATGCCTGATTATTCCGTTAACTTTCAACAATCACCCTGTTGCGCATGCAATCATGCTTGTTTTCCTTCCCGCTTTAAGTGATACGGGCGGCTTATTCGCTGGAGCATGGTTTGGTAAACACAAACTGTCACCTCGTATTTCACCAAAGAAGTCAGTAGAAGGCTTGATTGGGTCGATGCTGTTCGCAATGATCGGCGCATGTGCTGTTTTTGTATTCACTTACGGTGCTGATGTGTGGGCGTCGCGTTGGTGGGTTCCAATTGTTATGGGCGCTATGGTAGGCGTTGTTGGTACTTTCGGTGATTTATGTGCATCCATGCTTAAACGCGATATTGGCATCAAAGATATGGGCCATCTTCTCAAAGGCCACGGTGGGGTAATGGACCGCGTGGATTCAATTCTTATCAGTGCTCCCTTCATCGCTGCCCTGCTGTGGGCGACAGGCTTGTAAATCTGCGTTCACAAAGCATAAGCAAGGAGAGATCGGCTCATGGCGTTGGATGATCAGCCGGAAACCGGCATCACTGAAGGTGGTACTACAGGCGCATTCCGTGACGTACTGTCCAAAGATCACGCGCATAGAGGCAAACCTCCTGTGCATTTTGCTGATATGAACCAGCAGGAGCGTGTTGAGGCAGCCGCTGCACTGGGATTACCAAAATTCCGTGTTAAACAACTTGCCACTCACTATTACGGGCACCTTAGCGTTAATGCTTCCGAGTTCACAGATTTTCCTGCAGCCCAACGCGATGAGGCAGCCACTGTATTCTTTCCAGAACTGATTAGCGAGGTTACTCGGCAAGTTGCTGACGACGGCATGACCGTTAAAACCTTGTGGAAACTTTTTGACGGCGCACTGATTGAATCGGTATTGATGCGTTACCCGAACCGCACCACGCTCTGTATTTCCAGCCAAGTTGGTTGCGGCATGGGATGTCCGTTCTGTGCTACTGGCACGTTGGGGTTAACACGTAATATGTCGGCTGGAGAAATCGTTGAACAGGTGCGCATCGCTGCTCGTATGATGCGTGACGGCGACATTGCTGGAGGCCCTGGACGATTAAGCAACGTGGTGTTCATGGGCATGGGCGAGCCAATGGGCAATTATCGTGCAGTAATGAGTGCAGTGCGCCAAATCAGTGCGATGTCACCGGAAGGATTCGGTATTTCTGCCCGCAATATCACTGTTTCTACTGTTGGTGTAGTACCGGGTATACGTCGTCTTGCTGATGAAGGTATTCCTGTTCGTCTTGCTGTTTCTTTACACGCGCCAAACGATGCACTACGCGACGAGTTGGTGCCCATGAACAAGCGTTTCTCTACTACGCAAGTTCTTGACGCCGCGCACGACTATTTTGTGGCTTCCAAACGTCGCGTGAGTATTGAATACGCCCTTATGCGTGGCATTAATGATCAAGCTGACCATGCTCGTCAACTTGCTAAACGACTCAACCATTATGGTGACGATTGGGCACACGTGAACCCTATTCCCTTAAATCCAATTGAAGGGTCGAAATGGACAGCATCCGATCCTGAGGATGAACGACGTTTCCTGGAAATTCTCCACTCAGCTGGCATTACCGCCACATTGCGTGACACACGTGGACAAGATATTGACGGTGCCTGCGGTCAGCTTGCCGCTAAAACACGCTAACAGACGAACGCTCAGGTCAGAGCAAACCCCGCATCGTTGCTTTAACGCGTACAGTATTCGTTTTTCTATCAGTCCGTTTCTTGGAACGTGAACATATCGCGTGACATATACCAGCTACCCTGATATTTCGAATTCCGATAGAACCACGTTGTGGCGCAAACACATACGTACATGTGTCAACGCGTCTTGAACCGTGGATATGAAGCTAAGGAGACAGCATGTCGTTGGCTGTACGAGTTATTCCATGCTTGGATGTCGACGCTGGCCGTGTGGTCAAAGGCGTGCATTTTGAGAATCTGCGTGACGCGGGAGACCCTGTTGAATTAGCTGCGGAATACTACCGGCAGGGAGCTGACGAGCTGACCTTTCTTGACGTCACCGCATCCAGTTCGCATCGTCAAACCATGTACGATGTGGTGGCTCGTACTTCCGAGAAACTGTTCATTCCTCTCACTGTTGGTGGCGGCGTACGGTCTGTTGACGATGTTGACCGTTTGTTGCGGTGCGGCGCCGACAAGGTGGGAGTAAACACAGCAGCTATTAACGACCCAACTCTGATTGAACGCATTGCTGAACGTTTCGGCAACCAAGTGTTGGTCCTATCTGTGGACGCCCGTCGTGAGCAGGGGGAGAAGCACACACAATCTGGCTTTGAAGTAACCACAATGGGCGGCCGCAAATCTACCGGTATTGACGCAATTTGGTGGGTAAAGCGAGCGCAGGAACTTGGTGCGGGGGAGATTTTGCTGAATTCGATGGATGCTGATGGTACGGAAAATGGTTTTGATTTGGAGATGATTCGTGCTGTGCGGTGTGAGGTGGCTATTCCGATTATTGCTAGTGGTGGTGCTGGTAGGGTTGAGGATTTTCCGCCTGCTGTTGAGGCGGGGGCTGATGCGGTGCTTGCTGCTTCGGTGTTTCATTATGGCAAGATGACTATTGGTGATGTTAAGAAGGCGTTGTGTGATGCCGGGTACACGGTACGTTGAGGGGTATTGTGCGCTGTAGTTAGACGGGCGTGGTTGTTTTCTTTATTGGCTTTGACTTTGGCGGGATATGGTTACGGACGGGATTTTTATGACTCATCCTACGGAACGTTACGATAACGACGTTACGCTTGATTCGCGTATTGCAGCGCGGCTTAAGCGTGATGATAGGGGGCTTGTTGTTGCTGTTATTCAACAGTACGATACGCATGAGGTGCTGATGGTTGGTTATATGAATGATGAGGCTTTGCGTCGTACTTTGACTACGGGGCGGGTGACTTTCTGGTCGCGTTCTCGCTGTGAGTATTGGCGTAAAGGTGATACGTCAGGTCATGTGCAGTATGTTAAATCGTTGGCTGTGGATTGTGATGGTGACGCGTTACTTGTGGAAGTTGATCAGGTGGGTGTGGCTTGTCACACTGGTAAGCGTTCGTGTTTTGATGAGGGTGGACGGTTGCCGGTTGTTGTTGGTCAGCGTCCTGAGGTGTGTGATTGTGGGAGAGGAGACGAGTGATGGTCACGTGCAGTGTAGCCAATCTGGCTTGGGGGGAGACGTGGCCGTCACGTGAGCAATTCCTTGAACTGGCTAAGAATGGTTATCGTGTTATTCCGGTTGTGCGTCGTCTTCTTGCGGATTCTTTGACTCCGGTGGGGTTTTATGAACGTCTTGCCGGCGGTCGTAGTGGCACGTTTATTCTTGAATCCGCAGAATATGGCGGATCGTGGAGTCGGTACAGTTTCATTGGTGTCAGTTCGATGGCACAATTGCATTCTGATAATGGTCAAGCATATTGGACAGGTACTGTGCCGGTTGGGGTGCCCGTTGAGGGGGATGTTATTGACGTAGCCCGTGCTGCGTTAGATGTGCTTAAAGCGCCGAAAGTTGACGGTTTGCCGAATTTGACTGGCGGATTGGTCGGTACTATCGGATGGGATGCGATTCGACATTGGGAGCCAACATTGCGTGCTGAGGCTCCTGACGAAACTGGTCAACCGGAATTAGCTCTTGCTTTGGCTACTGATATTGCTGTAGTCGATCATGTTTCCGGTTCGGCATGGCTTATCTCAAATGCGGTGAACGTTGATAATAAGCCCACGCGTGCCGAGCGTGCATACGACAATGCTATTGACCGTCTCAACCGTATGCAGAAGCAGGCAGCCACGCCAGTAGAAGGGGAGTCTCGCGTCAGCGTACTCGACCCCGCAATAGTTCAACCAGAACTGCGATTCCGTACAGCCCAGGACGACTTTGAGAAGGCCGTAGAACAAGGCAAACAGCATATTGTTGACGGTGACGTGTTCCAGGTAGTGCTCTCGCAACGCCTCGATATCGACTCACCTGCCGACCCTTTCGACGTGTACCGCGTATTACGAACTCTGAATCCCAGCCCGTACATGTATTTCATGGCTCTTACTGACATTCACGGCAGGGATTTCACTGTTATCGGCTCCAGTCCAGAAACCTTGATCAAAGTGGATGATGGCCACGCTATGACATTCCCTATTGCTGGTTCCCGTCCACGCGGCGCCACACCGGAAGAAGACGAACAATTCGCTCGCGAACTGCTCGACGATCCCAAAGAACGCAGCGAACATATTATGCTTGTCGACCTGTCACGCAACGATCTGAGCCGCGTGTGCACACCCGAAAGCGTGGAAGTCGTGTCACTCATGGACATCAAACGCTTCAGCCATATTATGCACATCTGCTCAACAGTCACCGGTCGAGTACGTGACGATATGACCGCTTTCGACGTGTTCACCTCAGCCTTCCCCGCTGGCACACTGTCTGGCGCCCCCAAGCCACGCGCTGTAGAAATTATCGACGAGCTCGAACCAGCAGATCGTGGCATCTACGGTGGTACTGCCGGATACTTCGACTTCTCAGGCAACCTCGACATGGCCATCACCATCCGAACCGTATTCATTCGAGACCACGAAGCGACAGTACAAGCCGGTGCTGGCATCGTCCTCGACTCTGTTCCTGCCACCGAATGGCAGGAAACACGCAACAAAGCCGCCGCCAGCGTTGAAGCCGTAAAAGTAGCTGCCCAACTGCGCACACTCTAACAATCCCATACCTCAACGTAACACCTGATGTTCTCTCCACCCTCAACAGTGTTGACGTAAGCTGCATGCCGTCTACTGGAGCGGTGGCCGCATGGTAAGACGAGCCGATTCTGCCGCTACACCCGTCAGTTACAGTGCGATTGACCACACATATCGCAATGACGAGGGAGAACCATGTCGGTACTTGACGAACTGGTGGTAGGTGCGTTAGACGATCAGCGTACCCGCGAACAGGCCATGCCATTAGAAGTCGTACAGCAGGCCGCAAAGGCTATGCCAGCTCCTTTGGACGCTCGCCAATGGCTCCGACACGCCGACACGGTTCCCGTTATTGCTGAAATCAAACGTGCATCGCCATCTAAAGGACGGTTATCAGATATTCCTGATCCTGCCGCTTTAGCTCAGGAATATGAGCGCGGTGGTGCTGCCGCTATCTCAGTACTTACCGAGTCGCGTCGCTTCCTGGGCTCGCTCGACGATCTTGACGCTGTGCGCGCTGCTGTCAACATTCCAGTATTACGCAAGGATTTCATCACTACCGAGTATCAAATCTGGGAGGCACGCGCTCACGGCGCCGACATAGTACTGCTTATTGTTGCCGCACTTGATGCAGATACGCTTGCTCGTCTACTCAATCTCACGCACGAGCTGGGTATGACCGCGCTGGTAGAAACACACACTGCAGAAGAAATCAGCCAAGCCGTAGCCGCCGGTGCAGAAGTAATCGGTATCAATGCTCGCAACCTCAAAGATTTGACAGTAGACGTGAGCATGTATCGTCAACTGGCCGACAGCTTGCCCGATAATGTGATTCGTGTTGCCGAATCCGGCGTGTTTGGTGCCGTTGAATTAGAAGACTATGCTCGCGCTGGGGCTGACGCTGTTCTTGTTGGCGAAGGTGTGGCCACCGCAGATAATCACGAGCGTGCTGTACGCCAACTTGTTGAGGCTGGTACGCGTGTTAAAGCGTCTGAAACCCGGCCGCTGGGCGAACATAATGGCCCCTATTTTGGTCGTTTTGGAGGCCGTTATGTGCCTGAAGCGCTTATCCACGCTCTTGACGAACTCGAACAGGTGTACAACGAAGCCAAAGCTGACCCGGAATTTTACAAAGAATTCGACCGTCTCAACCGTTTGTACGTTGGCCGTCCCTCACCGTTAACCGAAGTGCCGCGTTTTGCTGAACGTATCAACAAAAAAGTCGGTATCAACGCGCGCATTTTCCTCAAGCGTGAAGATCTCAACCATACGGGCGCTCACAAAATCAATAATGCTCTCGGTCAAGCATTGCTGGTTAAACGCATGGGTAAAACCCGTGTTATTGCCGAAACCGGTGCCGGACAGCATGGCGTTGCGACCGCCACCGTATGCGCATTACTGGGGTTGAAATGCCGCGTATACATGGGGCAGGTGGATGCTCGACGTCAGGCATTGAATGTGGCACGTATGCGCCTGCTTGGAGCAGAAGTTGTTGAGGTAACACTGGGATCACGCATTCTTAAAGATGCTATTAATGAGGCTTTGCGAGACTGGGTTACCAACGTTGAAAATACCCACTATCTACTGGGTACTGTTGCCGGTCCGCATCCGTTCCCAACCATGGTACGTGACTTCCAAAAAGTCATCGGTGAAGAAGCCCACGAGCAACTGCGCACGGAATACGGTATCGATTATCCGGACGCTGTATGTGCTTGTGTGGGAGGCGGTTCTAACGCCATCGGTGTTATGAATGCTTTCCTCGACGATAAGCGCGTTAACTTGTACGGTTATGAGGCAGGAGGTCACGGGCCTGAATCCGGTGAGCATGCAATCCGCTTCGCGCCAGGAACCGGGTCAATTGGCATGTTCCAGGGAGCCAAATCATATCTGTTAGAAAACGATGAAGGCCAAACTCTCGACACCTATTCCATTTCCGCTGGTCTTGACTACGCTTCGGTAGGCCCTGAACATGCGTGGCTCAAAGAGATCGGACGTGTCAGCTACGACTGGGCAACCGACAGCGAAGCGATGAACGCGTTCAAAGATCTGTGCGAAACAGAGGGCATAATTCCGGCTATCGAAAGCTCTCACGCATTGGCTGGCGCCTACAAAGCCGCCGCTGATCTGAAAGCTCAGGGATATGCCGACCCGGTGATGATTATCAACCTGTCCGGCAGGGGAGACAAGGATGTAGCCACTGCTGGCACATGGTTTGGCTACCTGACCGACGAACAGAGCAAGGCATTAGAAGCCAACGGCGCCCATGGTACCGCTGTATCCGAATGAGAGGGATTACACGATGACAAGCACAACCACTACAGTATCCACCCCATCCGGTCAGCCTCTGGGATTCAACCACCGCACCAGCCCATGTGAGGCACTGTTTGATCGTTTGCGTACCACAGAAGGGCGACCAGCATTCATCGGTTATCTACCGTACGGGTTTCCTACCACGGAGGTGTCTCTTGAGGCCTTCCGCACTATGACAGAACATGGTGTTGACGCAGTAGAAATCGGCCTACCATACACCGACCCGGTAATGGACGGTCCGGTTATCCAGTCCGCCAGCCAGATCGCTCTTAACAACGGTGAGACAATAACTGGCGTATTCCATGCGGTTGAAACAGTGGCCAATGCTGGCGGTGTTCCACTGATTATGAGCTACTGGAATCTTATCTACCATTACGGTGTTGAACGTTTCGCTCGCGATTTCGACAATGCCGGTGGCGCAGGTTTAATCACTCCCGATTTGATTCCTGACGAGGCTGGCGAATGGATTGAAGCTTCTGACCGGCACGGGCTTGATCGTATCTTCCTTGTATCGCCAGATTCCAGTGACGAGCGTTTGCGTATTGTGGCACGCAATGCGCGTGGTTTTATCTATGCAGCCTCACGTATGGGAGTGACGGGGGAGCGTGACACGCTTTCCGCTTCGCCGCAAGCTTTGGTTGAACGCACGCATCAAGCAGGCGGTACCAACGTATGCGTGGGTATCGGTGTATCAACAGCCCAACAGGCATCCACCGTCGGCAGTTACGCCGATGGCGTTATCGTTGGCTCTGCACTGGTTCACACTCTGCTTGACGATACAGGACGTGGCGTTCGTGACCGCGATGAAGCGTTAACTGCTTTAGCTGATAAAACCGAAGAACTCGCTGAAGGAGTACGCAACGCGCGTTCCTAAAAGGGTGTTGTGCAAGCAACACTGTGACGAATAACTGGACGGCCTGATACTGTCGATGCTTTCGATGCGATACGATCGAGAACCATGACATGTGCGAGCATTCCCTCTCCAACGATATCAACCATTGACGTTGGGCCGTTCACTATTCATATTTACGCGTTATGCATTCTTTTCGGCATCATTGTTGCGGTAGCGATAACCACCAGGCGTTTTCGCCGTGTTGGTGGAACCTTCGATCAGGTATTCGATATCGCTATTGTTGCCGTGATCGCCGGTATTATTGGCGCACGCCTGTACCATGTGATCACCACGCCAGAACGATATTTTGGCTCTCACAGTGATTTCTGGGATATTTTCCGCATATGGAACGGCGGACTAGGTATCTGGGGAGGTGTCGCTTTCGGTTTAGTGGCCGCATGGCTGTGGTGCCGTCACAAACACTATCCGATGGCATTATTCGCTGATGCTGTTGCCCCGGCTCTACTGGTTGCTCAAGCGATTGGTCGACTTGGTAACTGGTTCAACCGCGAACTATACGGGTCAGAAACCACACTGCCGTGGGGTTTAGATATCGATGGGTCAGGCACGCTATACCATCCGACATTCCTCTACGAGATGATCTGGAATCTTATTGGCGCACTGGTAATCGTTATTATTGGCCACCGAGCTGCACAAATACTCAAATCTGGCTCACTGCTCACCATTTACGTCATGTGGTATACAGCAGGACGCACATGGATTGAAACATTGCGTATTGATTACGCGCACACCTTCCTCGGTGTTCGTGTCAACGTATGGGTGTCGATCATGGTATTCATTTGTGGCGTGATCGCTTTTGTTATTGTCCAAAAGCGTGGTTCACACCCCGAACCGCTTATCGACCAGTTGCGTACCGTAACCGCTAATGAACGTCGTGCTGAAGAAGCTGCAGAACACAAGAACAGTACAGTTACCGTAGAACCCTATGTCAACACCAACGCAAATGCCAGCACTGACACCAACAGCAATGTTGACAACAGTAGCGTTAACTCGACAACCGTATCGACTGACAGCGCTGCCAATCCTGTTCCTCCGTACGATGCCTTCATCGCTGACTCTTATCACAACAATTCCCCTGTTATACCCAACACGAATACAGTCAATTCGCCGACTACCATGCCGACCATGCCATCTGCGGAAACTGGTGAATCACCGAATATAACAGCCAGCGATTCTACTAACGCCAGCAATGCCGACAACACCGGCAATAGCAGTGCAATACCTCCCGCCATACCACCCTCTGACGGCCAGCACACCGTATAAGAATGCCCGTGCACAGCACGATATACGGAATCAATCGCCGTTATAGTCGCAAACAATGGATAGAGTAGAGACCATGAGCATTCATATTGCACCCAGCATTTTGTCCGCCGACTTTTGCAATCTCGAGCGCGATCTCAAGGCCATCTCCAACGCCGATCTTGTTCACGTTGATGTTATGGACCATCATTTCGTTCCCAACCTCACACTCGGCGAACCGATTGTTGAACGCATCTGCCAGGTCACTGACCTGCCTGTTGACGTACATCTGATGATTGAAGATCCAGACCGCTGGGCGCCTGAATACGCCAAACTCGGCGCAGACTCCGTGAGCTTCCACATGGGTGCCACCCATGCTCCAGTACGTTTGGCTCGCCAACTGCGTGACATGGGATGCAAAGCCTGCTACGCTGTGCGCCCTGCTGAACCGGTAGAGCCCATTTTTGATATTCTCGACGAATTCGACATGATTCTCATCATGACCGTTGAACCCGGTTTCGGTGGACAAAAGTTCCTCGCCAACCAGATGAACAAGGTACGTCGTCTGCGCGACGAAATCACCCGCCGGTCACTCGACGTAAAAATTCAGGTTGACGGCGGCGTAAGCCCGTCAACAGCCGCCACCGTAGCTGCCGCTGGTGCTGATGTATTGGTAGCGGGTTCTGCTGTATACGGCGCCGACGATCCAGCCGCAGCAATTGACGCAATTCGCGATAAAGCTGCCGCTGCATTCCGGGCATGAAAGGCACAGTGATGAAAACCTTTGAATCATTATTCGAAGAACTCAGCAATAAAGCCCAAACTCGTCCCGCAGGGTCATTAACCGTTGACGAACTGGATAAGGGAACACATTTTATCGGCAAAAAAATCGTCGAAGAAGCCAGCGAAACATGGATTGCTGCTGAATACGAGGGGGTTGATCGCACTGCAGAAGAGATGAGCCAGCTCATCTACCATCTGCAGGTTATGATGATCGACCGTGGCATCACACTTGACGACATCTACCGTCACCTGTAAACAGCTACACAACAGCCTTGCACACCTGCACACTAAACCGTAGGAAGAGAGAGAAGTCATGCTCAGAATCGCCGTGCCAAACAAAGGCATGCTGTCTGAACCAGCATGGACCATGCTTGAAGAAGCCGGCTACCGACTACGCAGCAACACACGCCAGCTCGTGGTTGAAGACCCTGACAACGGTATCGAACTGTTCTACTTGCGTCCGCTGGATATTGCCGTATATGTGGGTCGCGGCACTATCGACGTTGGTATTACTGGCCGTGATCTACTCCTCAATTCAGGTACTGAAGCCGTTGAACATATGCAACTCGGATTCGGTGCTTCCACTTTCCGTTTTGCTGCTCCCAACGATTCTCCTATCAACACGCTGGACGATATTGATGGCAAGCGTGTAGCCAGCTCCTACGACAAGCTCGTCGCGGATTATCTTGCTGAGCGTGATATTCACGCTGACATCATCCACTTGGATGGTGCTGTTGAATCATCAGTGCAGTTAGGCGTTGCTGATCTGATTGCGGACGTTGTTTCTACTGGCACCACGCTGCGCAACGCGGGTTTGCGAGTATTCGGTGATCCTATTCTGCAGTCAGAAGCCATTCTCATTCGTTCCCCGCGCGTAGATGCTGACGATGAACGATTGATTGTTCTAGGCCGCCGTCTGCAAGGCGTGCTCACTGCACGCCGCTACGTGCTGATGGATTTCGACATTCCACTCGAGAAAGTTTCTGCAGCAGTGGCTATCACACCGGGTTTTGAAAGCCCAACAATTTCACCACTGCACGACAAACAGTGGTCGGCAGTACGTGTCATGGTGCCCAAAGCACAAGTCAACCAGCTGATGGACCGTCTGTATGCGGTGGGAGCCCGCGCAATTATTGTGACGGCACTGCAAGCCTCAAGAATGTAAATGTAATGGTATATGGAAGCAATGAGCGAACATAGCAACGAGACACAATACAGTCCGGAAGCACGCGACGTTATCTTCACTATCCCTAACCTCATCAGCATGTTAAGGATTGTGTCGATACCGGTAATTTCCGTGTTCATTTCCAAACGCGAAATGGTGATCGCTTTGATCATTCTGGCTGTCTCAGCGCTATCTGACAGCCTCGATGGTGTTATTGCACGACGCTTCAACCAGGTGAGTAAAATCGGGCAAATTCTCGACCCCATTGCCGACCGACTGCTCATTATCTGCAGCATTCTGGCTTTGGGTATTGCCGGCATTATCCCGTGGTGGATGCTTTTTGTTGTCGGGCTACGAGATGTGCTTATGGGTGTTCTTGTACTTGTTCTTGCCCAGCATGATTATGGACCGTTGCCTGTTCATTTTGTCGGCAAAGCAGGGACCGCCATGCTCATGATGGCGATTGTAGCGTTGATCGTTGCCGATATCTGGACAAGTCCAGCCACCAAGCTTCTGCATTTGGCAGCTCTTGCTGCCGGCATTTGGGGTGTTGGCCTGTATTGGATGGCGGGCATTATCTACTACCGTCAAGGTCTCGATCTGTTACGGCACGACAAACAGGGCAAGTGACAAGCCTATGACGTCGAAGAAAAAGCCACCGTCCTTTCCGGTTCCTGAGGACAACGCCCCGGTGAAAAGCAGGGCTGTGTTCTCCTCGCAAAATGCCGGATTGACATCACACCATGCGGGAAGCTCAGAATTCAGTACCAGCAGGCAACATCACCGCCGTAATGACGATGATTCACTGCGGCTTATTGACAATTTGGTCAATCGACCAGTAGACCCGCTATTCGCCGACTCCCGTCTTGTCGCCAAACCTGTTTCAAAGCTGTCTTTGTGGACAACCCGCATTGTTGTGTTTTTTATCTGCGTGTTTGTCGGTTTTGTCGGCTGCTTGTTCGTTCAACTGCTCCATACCGATCCTCGCAGTGCTGTACGTGCGAGTCTGGCTGCCGATTTGGAAGATCAGCTGGCCATTTTTGACGAGGTTACCAGTGAAATCAACGATTTACGCTCCCAAATCGACGAGGAAACTAAAGCCCTGGAGGATGCTTATCAGAGCACAACACAGGAAGATGACGAGTTAACCAACGGATCTGTTGCTGTTGAGGGGGAGGGGATCACCTTAACATTGGCGGATCCGATGGCGGCTGACGATACCAGCGACGATATTCAAACTGTCACTGACAGTGACCTGCAACAATGGGTGTCACTACTCTGGCAGTCAGGCGCTGAAGCTATTGCTGTTAACGGATACCGTATCGGTGTGCAAACGTCTATTCGCACAGCAGGATCAACCATTCTTGTCGGTGTTAACGCAGTAGAAAGCCCGTACACCATCGAAGCGATTGGCAACAAAGACGAGCTGGCTGATGCTCTTAGTTCAAACAGTCTGCCATCGTTATACGAGTCGTATGCTGAAGCCGGTATTTATCCGCAAGTAGTGAAATCAACGTCCCTTACACTAGAAGCAGCGGTGTCAGGAAGTCTGACGTACGCGCAAAGGAGTGAATAACATATGGCAGCGGTTCTGGGATTGATTATTGGCGTTGTTATTGGCATCTTTGTTCAACCAGATATTCCCGCCGTACTACAACCCTATCTGCCGATTATGGTGGTGGCTGCCCTTGATGCATTACTTGGTGCTGCGCGAGCCTACTTCCAACGTAGTTTCTCCGACAAAGTTTTTGTTATCTCATTCTTCTCCAACGTTATTACCGCCACTTTGCTGGTATTGCTAGGTAACCAGTTGGGTGTTGGTTCACAACTGCAAACAGCAGTTGTTGTCGTGCTCGGTATACGTATCTTCTCCAACGTTTCCGCAATCCGTCGGTTCATTTTCAAGGGGTGAGCCGTGACTTTACATCGCAAAACGTCTGACATGCTCACTCGCTTGCATAAACAGTATGCGAAAGACGAGCAGAACGACAAAGCAGAAACCAGTTCCTTCCCTGTTGTTGTCCGCAAAACGAAGCGCCGCCGCTCATTGGACGCTAACCCCACTCGTTCTCGTCTGATTACCAATATTTTCGTTATTATTCTGTGCGCACTGCTGGGTTTTGGCTACGTTGTTCAGATCAACAACAATCAATCCACTTATGAGACGCTCAGCGAAGAAGAATTAACCCGTTTAATCTCAGAAACCAGCAATCAGGTGCAGAACCTTGAAGAACGCCGCAATGAGCTTGAAGACCAGCTCACCTCACTGCAGGAGGCTGCCGACACACAAGCAGAAGCGGAGCGTATTGCTCAAGAGAATGAAGAGATCAGTGGTATTCTCTCAGGCCGACTGGCTGCAGTAGGGGAGGGGGTTATTATTACCATCTCCGAAGGAAGCACTGCATCCGTTGACGCTGCAATACTGTTCAGCCTGATTGAAGAGTTGCGTAACGCGGGAGCTGAAGTAATGGCCATCAACGATGTTCGCGTCGTTACCAGCACATATATCAGCGACACTGACGACGGCTTGGAATGCGACGGTGTAGAACTCACAGCACCATATGTTATTAAAGCCATTGGCAACCAGCAGAACTTGCAAAATGCAGTAAACATTGCTGGCGGTGTCGGCTCACGATTAGAGGTTCGTTACGGTGCTACAGTCAACGTATCAACCGAAGACGAAGTGGAAATCGACGAGATTGCTGAGACAAAGCAATATACGTACGCAAGGACGGTAGAATAGCGCTTATGACTGATCCTATTCCGAGCGCAGGTGAAACCACGATTATTGGTTTGCCTGCTATAACGATTCCTGTTACCTCAACTGGCGACCGTCCTCTGACTCAAGAGGATCTGGATACTATTGCGCGCTTGTCTGAGGGAACAGCTTTGCTGATATCCACAAGGGGAGCGGTGTCAGGCTCCCGTTATCTGCTCGATGAGGACGAAGTGACTGTCGGGCGTGATTCGCGTGCAGATATTCTGCTCGATGATTCAACAGTGTCCCGTTCTCATGCGGTGTTCCGTCGTGTTAACGGCGTGTATTCTGTTGTTGATTCAGGTAGTCTCAATGGCACGTATGTTAACCGTCAACGTGTTGACCATGCGCAGTTAAAGAATGGTGATGAGATTATGATCGGAAAATTCCGTCTGGTCTTCTTCACCAAATCCGCCGTTATCTCCTGACATTTTTCATCACATACGGGGTTAGACTAAGTTCAGTAAGCGAATTATGGTGTAACTGCGTATACAACAGGGAGAAGAAACATGGCCGAGAAGAATCAGGGCGTTGACCTTCATCTGCATGTTCCCTTGAAGGATCGCACCGATCTATCTGCGGCTGATGCAGTACAAGGCGAACTGTTTGCCACTGACGATGCTGAGCGTCCCACTCGGGGATATCGGGGGACTGTTGCATCGAAGGTGGCAGGCATCACTTATCGCCAGCTTGACTATTGGGCGCGCAAGAAGATTGTTGAACCATCAATAACACCATCGCATGGTTCCGGTTCTCGCCGCCTGTACTCGTTCAAAGACGTTGTTATTCTCGCTGTTTCCAAACGTCTGCTAGACGCGGGTGTAAATTTGCAGAACGTCACGGCAGCTATTGGATTTTTATCGCAACGAACCACTGAACAGCTTGCCGACGTTACGATTATGTGCGACGGGCAGAATGTCTACGAATGCACTACCAGCGAGCAGATGGTTGACCTGCTGCATAGTGGTACAGCAGTTTTTGGCGTGTCGGTTGGCTCACTCTGGCAGGAGATTTCTGAAGAACTAGACCACGAGGACTACGTTGATCTTGAATCGTCACCGCGTGTAGCAACCGTTGGTAGGCCAATTGATGAATTAACAGCCATGCGTATACGTCGCAAACTTGAAGCACAGCGTGCTGAACGCCGCGCCGCCTAAAAATACGTGCGTGTGACTGCGGGTGCAGCTTGTGCTATCGGTTGCTTATCAGTTACTTATCAGCTTTGTTGTGTGTTGATTGTTTTGTCACGCGTGTGTTTTGATGACGTGTGTTGTAGGGGAGAGGGAATCATGCTTGAGATAGTGCCTGTTATTTTCTGGGTTATCGCTATCGTATGGACTTTAGTCGTTTGCATTCTATGCGTGATGCGTGGAAAACTGTTGACAGCTGGCCATCCTCATGTTGATACCGTAAGTTGGCAAGTAATCGTTGCACAAATGGTATCTGTTGTTGTAGCTGCGGTACCATACGTAATTGGCAAATGTGCGTGGGATTCATTCTCAACAAGTATGCAAAACTGGTATGCGAGCGTCGCATGGCCAGCAGGTATTGTTCTTCTGATTCTCATCGTGTTAGAACTCGTGCTGATGTATCTTCAGGCACGACGCGCCATGTATACAGAAATGGATGATGCACTCAATAGAACACAGTCCAACGCTTAAAAGTGGCGCAGTGATTTCAGTTGCTTATCCAGTCGCTTTTAATGGGGTACTCTTTCATGTTTCTCATTGCCATATAATTTTCTGACATAACGTACATTATCGGATTTTCTTCTAGTATAAGAATTTAACATCTACATATCGTGATGACGGTACGCGCGTTGAACACGCGTCTTGTTGAGCGCCCAGATCGGCTTGACAAGCAGGCAGCAGAAAATTCTTGGACCGGAGTAATTTTTACCGGAAATATCGTTCAACAGCATCAACAAGCTGGTCAACACGGTCGATAATCTCGTAAGCGCCATGTGATTCCATCTCACCGTCTTCGGCATAACCCCAACGGCAGCCAATGGTGTCCAATCCGCATGCACGAGCACCGTCAATATCTGTCCACCGGTCACCAATCATCAATGCGCGATCACCAGCGTTGCGGTCAAAACCAATATGAGCAAAGCAATACTCAATAACCTGGTTCTTATTGATACGTGAACCATCTTTGCTGGCACCGTAAAGGCCATCAACCATCGTGTCGAGATGAAAAGCTCTGCAAATAGGTGCTGCCTGATACTCGGGTTTGCAGGTGGCAATCGCTAGATAATAACCGCGTTCACGCAGTTGAGCTAACTGTTCAGGAATACCGTTATACACGGTGTTGACCAAATGGCCAGGTACCTTACGACCAGGATTATTAGGGTCATCAAATACTGCTTTATTCGCATAATAATCACGGTAGGTGTCAATGCCGAACTGCAGTTTGCTCTCTGGCACATTGTTGCGTTTCAACGATTCACTAATGGCTGGGCCAATGAATCGCTGAAGTTCTTCCTTATCAGGAACAGGCAATTCCAGAGCCTCAAAAGCTTTGATAACGCAGGCAATAATACCGGGATCGGATTGTGTAAGTGTACCGTCAAGATCCAGTAGGACAACATTCATTGGATGGCTGATCATTGAGCCTTCTCTCCCCTAGTTGTTGAATATATACATGTACGTGAATACGCTGACGATGTGAACGACATGGGCACACTAACATACGCCGCAGTCGAAAACATGTCGTCTACGGCGTTAATACATGAACAACAGTTAAAGATTTACTCGTAATCCGGAATCCAACCGTCGCGATGCATCTGCAATCGCTTATCAAGCAGCTCCTTCAACTCTGGAATAGTGCGACGCTCGAGAACCATATCCCAATGAGTACGCGTGGGCTTGGTAATCTCGTTAGCTTCAATGTCGTCGTCGCCTTCACGGTGTGCAACTGAACCGCAGCGGCATTCCCACTCGTCCGGCACTTCAGCATTTTCAGCGAACGGCAGGATTGTTCGATGACCCTTCGGACATATATACGCCACGTCGTTACGTGCTGCAAAATCGACATTGTCATCAGACTCGAGCGATTTTGAACCTATGCTCATTCCACGCAGACTGCGTTCCGCCATTATTCCTGCCTCCTTGATCCGTAATCGTCACCACGGTACAAAACAGTTCGGACGACCTGTTTATTCCGTCGCTGTCCTTTACTATTTCTTTAGTATGTTTTCAGTATTCTGTTATCTGACACCTGGTGATGAATAATATTGGGCAATGTTGGGGTATTCGCATTGTTTTCCTGTGTGTGCGGTGAAAGCTAATCAACGCCTGTATACGCCACAATACCTCGATTAACATAGTCCGCTGCCATGCGCGCAACACTAGCCAATGATTGGTGGCTACTGCCCATATACGGTTCAGCAACAGCAATTTGACGTAGAACATCCACCAGACGTTTAGCATTACGGACAAAATCACCGCCCGTCAATTCAGTATCACGTAAAACATGTGCCAAACTGTCACCTTCAGCCCAGTCGTACACTGTGTCGACAATACCGAAATCTAAGGGGTGTAACTCATCCAAACCAGCGTCCTGACACATAACGTCAATGCGGTCGAACACCAGTTTTAAGGACTGTACAGCTGTAGCAATAGCTCCCTGCGAGCCTCCCGGATAACGACGTGGCTCTCCCCCGCTACCGCGTCGCGCCTCATAAATCAGCGATGACACCACAGCAGCCAGTTCACAAGCCGACAACCTGTCAAACACGCCCTCACGAATTGCCTGAGCGATAACAATGTCTTGCTCACTGTACAAGCGTCTCAACAGTTGTCCAGCTTCAGTTAGCAGAAAATCACCACGACTATCCTGTTCCAGGTAGCCCAGCGTGTGCAGAATGCTGCAAATGTGATCAAACTGGCGAGCCACAGATCCAGTGCGCGACTCGTAGCGAGCCTTCACACGCGCCAACTCACGGTGTTCACGCGCCCACCGATGCCCCCACTTCAAGTGAGATTGCACATCGGGGCATTGACGGCATGGATGCTGCTGCTCCTGCTTACGCAATAGTGCAATACGACGGTCAAGCTCCTGCAATGCCTGCGAACGCTCCTCATGCGTTGCAAACTCAGTATGTTTGATACGCCGACGCTCAGTACGCTCCAACTCAGTAAGCTGTACGCGCAACCCCATAAATTCAGAAAAGTCCCCATGTTCGCAAGCGAAGGCCTTCTCATAACCTTCTACAGCTTGCTCTAACGTTCTGATCTGCGATTCCAACTGCCATGCTGACTCATTTGCCTCCCACTGAGCAAACGAATGATCCAACGTGAGTCGTGCAGTACGCGCATCACTGGAATTCAGCAGATTCACCGCCATATTAAACGTTGGATGGAAACTCGAATGTAGCGGGTATACGCGTTTACTTGATAATGCAGCAGCTGTGGCAGGTATAAAACCGGAATGATCCACCACTACAGCGTGACCGATCGTGTCAATACCGCGTCGACCTGCCCGGCCAGTAAGCTGAGTGAACTCCCCCGGTGTTAAACCTACATGACCTGTTCCGTCAAACTTGTCGAGTTTTTCCACAACCACGCTGCGGGCAGGCATATTAATACCCAAAGCCAAGGTTTCAGTGGCGAAAACGACCTTTACCAGTCCTTCTTCAAACAAACGTTCGACAATCTGGCGGAATAAAGCAATCATCCCTGCATGATGGGAGGCAAAACCTTCTTCCAAGGCAAAGCGAAAGCGGGAGAAACGCAATGCCTTAAGATCTTCCGCACTCAGCTGCCCTTCAACCATGCTGTCAACAATCTGCCGAATACGTTGCGCCTCGTCCTCAGTAGTTAATTCCAACCCGGCATTCACACACTGATCAACAGCCCGGTCACAACCATTGCGCGAGAAAATAAAATAAATACCCGGTAACAGTCCAAGAAAGTCCAGTTCATCAACCACAGCCCAACGTCGTGGCGTATGACGCTGTGGCTTACCAAACCCATGGTGCCTGCCACGATGCCCTCTATTGTGGCGTGACTCGTCACGGCCAGTACCTCGAGCACGCCTTGCCGCCTGCCTGTCAAGCCGATCCAGGCGTTCAACAAGACGCGTGTTCAACGCAGTACCGTCATCACGATACAAATCCAATAACTCAGGTTCAGTACTGTCATCAGCCTGAACCATCACGTGCTGTTCCAACGGCACCGGACGACGCTCGCTAACAACCAATTTCGTTTCGCCACGTACCGACGCAATCCAGTGCGAGAAATCCTCAACATTCGACACCGTAGCTGACAATGCCACAATACGCACCTCGGGTGGAAGATGAATAATCACTTCTTCCCATACCGGTCCGCGGAAACGGTCGGCCAGATAATGTACTTCGTCAAGAATGACATACCGCAATGCCTGAACAGTGGTTGACTGCTCGTACAACATATTGCGCAATACCTCAGTGGTCATCACCACAATATCGGCCTCGGAATTTACGGAAATATCGCCAGTAAGCAGGCCCACACGGTCTGAACCATATTGAGCAACGAGATCATGGTATTTTTGATTGCTCAATGCTTTGATTGGCGTGGTATAGAAGGCTTTGACATTGCGGCGTTGTGCAAGGAAAATCGCAAAATCAGCCACAATGGTTTTGCCAGCTCCTGTCGGTGCAGCTACGAGAACATTATTACCGTCTTCGAGTGCCTGGTTAGCTTCTACCTGGAATTCGTCCAAAGTAAAAGGCTGCATACGGGCAAAGCGCTCAGATTCGCTGTCACGCCGGCGGTTTATCGTCTGAAATCTTGCATAGCGTTGAGACGGAGATAACGCCTCGTCCTCATACGTGTCAACTGTTTCAGTGGAATGTGCACGACGGGTTTTGCTGTGATGACGACGCGGCAATTCTCACACCCCTCTTTAAAACTGACTCCACCGAGCCCACGCTTCCACGTGACGAGCGCGCTTAGCTTCTTCTCGACGAACCACACCCTCATGAGCTTGCGCATAACGGTCAGAAGCAACGCTCAACGGTTGCGTAAACAGTGGAGGCTCGTCGCTAACGGGAACAGAAGCAGGCTCTGCCATTGCAGCAACACGTTCACCGATCTGAGTGCCAGTCTTCCCAACCTTTTTAAAACCGTTCAGAAGATGAACACCAACATATACCACGCCAGCTATCAGCATGACCAGCATGAACACAACCAGCAGCAGCCAAACCCACCATGGCATGGTGTTTCCTCTCAATCCTTAACATCACCACTGATCAACATAATGAATATGACCACACCCATAAGAAGCCCAATCCACTGTGACACTGTGCCCCCCCTTATTCCTCGATGTCGTCAGTGCTGTGTTGCACCATACTCAGTTCACGTTGAGCACGAGCAACAATCATTGTACGCAACGTCTCCGGAGCGACAGCAATAATATGCCGAGCATGAGAGATACAGAACGCCACAAACCATGAATCTGACGAAATGGTTAAATGCACCTTCTCCCCCGCTCCACAGCTCTCCACTGTCGCACCAGACAAAGATTTAATAAACGGCAAATGCGGCTGATCAGTAATAAACACAGCTGCTGTACCGTTATCAACATTCCACTGACGCAACTCACTAACCGGCACATCAGGAATATCAACCTTTGTTGTCGGCGTCACCAGTTCAGCATCTTCAATACGTGACAAACGAATAGTCTGCCAAATACGCGGCTTACCAGTCGTCTTATTGATTGTCATATCTTTGCTGACAAAATCACACCTATCAGCAGGCGCAGCATGAGCAACATCAGTCCACATCGCTGCATAATACTTACCCTCATCAACAAAAATCTTCGCTGGAGCAACAAGCCTACGATGAGTCAAACCCGCACCATCAGTGTACTTCATATCCAACAACGAATCAGTAGAAATAGCCCGCTTAACAATAGAAAAACTATGCGGCTCAACCTCATAACTAGTCAAACTCAACCAAGGAGTCTGACCAGGCTTTACATGCCGACGCAAACGCTGATACAACGAATCAGCTTTTTCACGCAAAACATCAGGCAACAAAGGCGAATGCGCCAAATAATTAACCGACGCAGTCAACATACTCAAATACTGCGGCGAAATACCCGCCAAACGCTCCAACCCCAACGAGTTAGTAGCACAAACAACACCTTCAGCATCCAACAACGGCCAGTCAATATCAAAAAACTGACTACCAGCCATCTCACCATCATCCGACACCGTGGTAAGCGTATTAATGTCCTTATGAATAATCGTCACATACTTCTTAAGTTCATCATCACTACGCGCCTTACCAATAAAACGCTCAGCCAACTCAGCCAGCGAGAACTCTTCCCCCAAATGCGCCGACAAGAACAACATCAAACGCAGACGACGATCAACCTCACTACCAGTCTGGAACGACGAACCCTTCTTCTGACGCTCATGCAGATCTTCAGGATCATCCTCATCATCATCAGAACGACGACTAATAGCAGGAGGAACCACAGTAGCGCTCGCTGGCCCTGCTGATTCATCAGCAAGCTGGAACTGCATTGCAGCGTTCAGACGACGGTGGAAAGCGTCAACAGCCTCTTGTGGACTGACAATTGAGGCACCAGGATGTTCCAATACGAACATCGCCAGATCGTCTGAGTCGGTGTAAGCAACGTTGAGGTGTTCACCATCCACGTCAACGGTAGCAGCGAAACGACGTGAATCAACAACTTTGACAAGAGTGTCAGGAATCTCCTGCGTGCCTAAACCGGGGGCAATCGAGTCAAGACCTAAACCAGGAATTGGTGTCTGCGGAACGCGAGGAGTAGTACGTGAGGTGTGCTGTGACTGCTGCTGGGATGACGATGACGACATAGACATCGAGCGAGCTAAATAATTAGCTGCAGCAAGCACTGGAAGATCCTCTGGAGCAAAACGCAGACGAATACGTGGCTCATCTCCGAGCTGAAGACGGTATGAGGCGAAATCTTGGCCCTCAGATTTAGAGGAATACTCGGGCTGGCGCGATTCAATCGCAATACCCATTGCTGCCAGTTTGGCACGATCTCGCTGGAATTGCTTCGCGAACGCGGCTTTGGCAGCTTGGTCAGCGAGTTCTCCATAAGAATCTGCATAAGCCTTAACACGTTGCGCAATTTGGCGGGAAGTTAACCATTGCGGAAACGCCGACGACAAGACAGCAAGCACGTCAAGCTCATGTTTGCCCCACTTATCAGAAAACCGACGCCTGCCGTTCGTTCCCTCTGCCATTCGTCCTCACGTATCGTTAAAGTTCTGAACTAGCGCATAGGTACGCCTCTTAGCACTACCACAAGCGGTAATACCACGTTACATACTTATACATACGCATACGCGCTCTATCTATATTAGAGGTTTTTTGAGTCGGTTGTGCACATTTCCTCAAAAACGCTGTCTATTTCGTGTCCGGCGTAAGCCAGCATGGTGGCGAAAATGGCTAGAAAACCCAATCATCAGGCTCAATGCCTTGAGGGCCAACATATTCACCATTCGGTACGTAGCTCGGCCTGTCGTTATCTTCCAGCACAGCGTCCGAAAACATGACCACGTTTTGACCGAACGTCCAATCACCACGCACTGTTACTGAATTGGCAGCTGCCAGCGAAGGTATCGAATATGGGAATCGTTCGTTGAAATCATTGATATTCCGGTAGTATCGAGGGTCAAGATCGACGTTAGGGAAAATATAATTACCATCCTCCATCTCGAATGAGTCAGTGAGATGGAAACGATTTGATCGCATAATAAACAAATCGTTGGTAGTTTTAACAGGCAGAAAGCGCATACGGTCTACCTGCACACAAATAGCACCGTCAAACACGTTGATTGCTGCACCCATTGCTGTTTCCAGTTGCACAACAGATTCGCTATTTGGATCGGCGGGATCTACCGTTTTGACATTACGAATGACCGGCAGCGGCAGAACACCATTGCATTCACGAAGCTTATTTTTTAACGCATCAATACGCACCCAAATGCTATTGGTATTGAAATACGGGTGCTTACCAATATTTTGAGCTTGATCTTTATCGTCGGGGTGAACCTGGCTCATTTCGCGTAAAATCAGGCGACCAGTTGCTTTATCTCGGACAATATGCCCACCTTTGCGATCAGCATAAGTACGTGTTGCTACCTCCACCATAAAAGGAGCACCAGTGTTCTCAAAATGCTGAGCCAACGTACGTGAGGGACGTGCGCCAAGGTTGTCAGAGTTCGAGATAAACAGATATTCAAAACCGCGCTCTTCGAGAATGTCCAACAAACCTGATTCCCAGATTGTGGAGTACAGATCACCGTGACCGGGCGGACACCATTCCAAATCAGGATGCTGCGTAAACGACACAGGTTTGCCAGTAGCTACAGAGATTTTCGGCTCTACATGTTGAATAATTTCAACAGGAACATCTTCTTGTACAAAGTGACGGTTAGCACGAACCACCTTCATGGTGTCTAACGATGTGCGGAACGAATTCATTAGTGTCAAGGGCAGTTCAACGCCCAGGCGCGTGCGGGCAGTGACCACTTGGCCGAGGATGATGTCAAGAAAACTCATTTGCTTGGCCTTGTGGCGACGCACTGGCAGCAGTGATTTGGCACATTCCAATCCCATTGATGTGCCAAGTCCTCCATTGAGTTTAAGGAATGCGGTTTTGGCAAATGCATGGACAGCTTTGTCGTGGTCAATGGTTTGGTAAACGTCGTGGAAACTGGGTATTCCTGTTAACGGTTCTACATCGCTTTCGCGGATCCAACTGGTTTTTTCTTCGCCGCGCCACACATCGTACAGGCTTTTAAATTGGGCGATGGCAGTATCACTCATGCCATTGTCCCGCATCTTGCGGGCTGAAAAGTCGAATACGTCGGTCATAACCAACCTTCCGTTTTCTGTGTGGAGATGTTCGTGTTCCTGACCTTGCACGTCTGTTAAAGTTCTCGTCTCCTGTACTTCTTTGCAGTTTAGTGTTCAAACGCACAGCTGGAGAAGAATCTAAACCACTATGAGTGAATGATTAGTGAAAACAACGCGTCCAACAGCAAATTCACACCAGATTTGTCATTGTTGAACAGAACGGGGACAACTTAACGGGGACAACTTTTGTAAAGAAAACACAGAAAGCTTTTGACTTATCAACATGAACTGAGGATGTTGGTCAGGTCACTACAGGGTAATAAGGAACAGCATCGAGAACATGCACGTTCATACGTTGATGGTTCAGAGTTGAACAGGTGGAGTCTTTTTCGTAAACTGCTCATTACGCATTGAGTTTGTATACAGTTCCCACCCACAAGGAGGGTTATGAATATCGCGGTGATTTTCGCAGGCGGTACTGGTCAGCGTATGAATTCGAAGACAAAACCCAAGCAGTTCCTTATGCTTCACGGCCGTCCGATTATCATCTACACCCTTGAACGGTTTGAACAACATCCAGACATTGACGCCATTGTGGTGGTGTGCCTTGAAGGCTGGATTGACGAACTGAAGAAATACATTGCCAAATTCGGTTTGCAGAAAGTTGCGTCAATTGTTCCTGGTGGAGACTCTGGCCAGGCGTCAATTCGCAACGGCGTATACGAGGCAAGTCGCTTATTCCCCGACGATTCGATCGCTATTATTCACGACGGTGTACGTCCTCTTATCGATCAGGAAACTATTACTGCCTGCATTGAATGTACCAAGAAAAACGGCACCGCAGTCACTGTTGTACCTGCTACAGAAACAATTGTGCGAAGCAAGAATGGTGTGATTACCGATATTGTTGACAGGCATCATTGTCAATTAGCTCGTGCGCCGCAGTGTTTTCTACTCGGACAGTTACGTGACGCGCATGCTCGCGCTGTAGACGATGGCAACGATGGCGTATACATTGACTCTGCATCATTAATGTCTCACTATGGGTACAACTTGCATGAGGTAGAAGGGTCGCCAGCGAATATTAAAATCACCACACCATCTGACTACTACATCATGCGAGCCATCATGGATGAGCAAGAGGACTCTCAGTTCTACGGGTTCTAACAGTCCATATATGGATGGTTTGGCACATAACAACGCAAGTTAAGGAACAAGGACAGCATAATGGTTGATCTGGCCACAGAATATGCACAGCTCGCCCGTGAGCTCGACATCAACTGGGATGTGTTTGACGGCTCACATGTAGTAGTAACAGGCGCTACAGGACTGATCGGTTCATTGTGTGTACGAGCGTTGTTGGAACGCAACCGTGCCACTGGCTCGAATATTGCTGTGCATGCAATGGTGCGAAGCCTTGATAAAGCACAATCCATGCTCGGCGACTACAGTGACGCCGATGGTTTACAGATTCATGCCGTTGCGCTGGAAGATATCTGTGATTCCGACATTCCCGCTGACTATGTGATTCACACAGCATGCCCAACCGCGTCCAAGTTCTTTATGGAGCACCCTGTCGAGACTTTTGATGCTATTGTCAACGGCACACGGTCAATGCTGGATTTTGCTCGTTTAAGACAGTGTGCATCATTTGTGTACGTGTCAAGTATGGAAATCTACGGTATGGGTAATTCACACCGTGGTCTTGACAACCTGCTTGATGAATCACAGGTTGGCTATATTGATCCATGTTCGGTGCGCAGCTGCTATTCCGAAGGCAAACGAGCAGCCGAGAATCTGTGCGTTGGTTACCACGCAGAATACGGTGTGCCTGTTAAAGCGGTACGTCTTGCACAAACCTTTGGTCCAGGGATTCCGAAAAACGATACTCGCCTTTTCGCTCAGGTGGCACGCTGTGCGATGACTGGCGAGGATTTTGTGATGAAAACAACCGGTGACAGCACACGCATGTACGCGTACACGTCTGATGCGGTATCCGCTATTTTGACTGTGCTCTTGCGTGGCGAAAACGGAGTGTCTTATAACGTGGCAAATCCGCGCACTTATTCATCTATTCGTGAAATGGCTGAAATGGTGCTCGAACGTTTCTCTAACGGTAGTGCACATGTGATTATTGACGTAGACCCTAATGCTCCATATCCTCCTGAACACCACCTGCCTCTTGATGTGTCACGTCTCGAAGCTCTTGGTTGGACGGCACAGGTTGGACTGGAAGAGATGTACCGCCGCCTGATCGACTATCTTGATTGATAGATAGCAGAGGTTCGCACATCACACAACGACCGTACGAGGAGTATTCGTGTTCGCAACACTACGACAGATTCTTTCAGAGAATTGGCATTGGCGCCATCAGGTATGGGGACTGGCCAAAATTGATTTGGTTCGTACTTACCGCGGTGCAGCGCTCGGCAAGATCTGGTTATTCGTGAAACCGGCCGTGTACATTCTCGTGTACTGGTTTACCTTATCTTTCGGTATTCGCAGCGCTTCAGATGTGAATGGCAAACCATTTTTACTATGGTTAGCGTGTGGTGTGTTTCCATGGTTTTTCATGTCTGATGCGATCTCCACAGGTAGCAATATCTATCAACGGTACTCGTATTTGGTGAATCGCATTAAGTTCCCGATTTCGCTGATTTCTACGTTCTATACTCTTTCTCAACTCATTGTTTTAACATTTCTCATGTTGTTCACCGTCGTGGTGTGTGTAATCACGGGTGTGCAGGTAAACATCTACATCATTCAGCTGCCGTTGGTGTTAATACTGATGTTCTTATTCTGGACGGCATGGTCTGTTATGCTCTCCCCCTTAAGCGCTATATCTAAGGATTTTGCCAACCTGGTTAAAACATTGACTACCCCATTATTCTGGCTGTCTGGCATTATTTTCCAGCTTAATTCTCTCCCCTACGCGGCCCGCGTCATCATGAAATTCAACCCTGTGTCATGGTGCGTGGAAGCAATACGAGATTGCTTTGTATACGACACGTGGTTCTGGTCAAGCCCCACGTCATTCTTACCATTCCTCTTTGTATTCTTTGTAGTTATTGTGCTGGCATTGCATAATTACCACCGTCTGTATATGGAGGTGCCCGATGTCGTCTGAGTCGAAGTCGAGCGTGGTGGAACTGTCGAAAGCCACTGTTATTCGCGACGAAGACGTAAGCAATCCCATTGCAGTACGCTTCGATCATGTACGCAAAACTTATAAACTGTTCAAGAATGATCAGCAGCGTTTGCTGGCGACGTTCTCCAAACATATTAAGTACGACAGCATTAACGCCAGTGATGATCTAAGTTTTGAATGCCGTCGAGGTGAATCTTTGGCATTGCTGGGAGACAATGGTGCAGGCAAATCCACAGCACTGAAAATGATTACTGGCGTTTGCTTCCCCACTGAAGGAACACTCGAAGTTCACGGTCGTGTATCTGCTTTGCTGGAATTATCTGCCGGCTTTGACCGGAAACTGTCTGGCATGGAGAACATTCAGATGCGTTGCCAACTATGGGGACTCAATAAAAAAGAAACTGAAGAACTGATTCCTGAAATTGTAGAATTCTCTGAATTGGGCAAATACATTGACCAGCCAATGCGCACCTATTCCAGTGGTATGCGTGCCCGACTAGGTTTTGCCTTTGCTTCATCAATACGACCCGACATTCTTGTTGTTGACGAGGCCTTATCGGTTGGTGATCGTAAATTCTCAAAGAAGTGCAGGAACAAAGTTCGTAACATTATGGACGAGAAAAACGTTACCGTACTGTTCGTAACTCATTCAACCAATATGGCTAAGCAATTCTGTGAGAAGGGTATTGTTATTCAACGCGGTCGCTCAGTATTTTCTGGCAATATTGATGAGGCTATTGATTTCTACAGTCAAAGCTAACTTTGTGCGTATATATTACTGAATGTTATACGTTGAATGTATTTCTAGCTGTTGCAGTCATTTAAAAAATTAGCGAACTAGTTGGGCTCTAGACCCTTTTGGCCTATAGCCCAACTGGAAAATTTATCCATCATTATTCGATAATCAGTCAGTATTTGTTTAAGCATAATTACGTGAATTATCTCAAAAAAGAATTAAAGAAAACTGTTCGTAGACTGTGTTAGCATCTCTGGTGCGCCAAATTTTATTGGTAGTGCGAAAGAAGAAAGGAATGCACAGGCCTATGTCTGCTGTAAACAGCAAGAGAGTCGATTGGCTGGATATGTTGCGTGGATTCGCGATGATCTGCGTTGTTTTGGGACATCCTGCCGACGTACCGGGTGACATAGAAAAATGGATTTACGCATTCCATATGCCACTATTCTTTATTATTTCTGGGGCAACTTTCCGATATGAACGGTACACCGCTCTTAAGCAATGCGTGCTTGATCAAGCACGTAAACTACTGCTGCCGTATGTTGTGATGTTTATTGTGTGCGTTCCTTTCTATTGGTTAAACCGAGTTTTTTTGCCTGGTGATTCGCCGAAAAAAATGTCGCACCTGATTACAGGTTTTTTCTATGCCAATCAGGGATTGGAAACAATGTCTAATGGAGCACTATGGTTCTTACCAACATTGTTTCTGACGTCTGTTCTTTTCTGGTGGTTATCTGATCTTGACCATCGTGGAAAAGTAGACATTACCGCATCCATTGGCGGGCTCTTCTTACTAGGTCTGTTCATAGCAACCTTCACTAATTTTGATGCGGTGTGGGCAATAAGCTGCGTGCCATTGACTGTCACTTTTTACTATCTCGGCCATGTCGCTATGACAGCTTTCCACAAACACCGAGTTGAGATTGAGCAGATGTCATCCTCTGTTATGTGTTTTACTGCGGTATTGTTGCTGTCTGTAGGTACGTGGGCTGCTTTTGAAAACCGCAAAATCTCAGTACTGAACAATCGATACGGCACAGTCATTCTGGCTTTAATAAGTATTGTGTCCATATGTGGCGGTCTGACACTGATTCTTATGCGTGCACCACATATTAAGGTATTGAGCTTTATTGGCAAGAACACACTGATATATCTGGGCTACCATATTCCTGTTATGCGATTCCTGGAAAATTGGAGTGTTACTGCGCAATTCTGTACAAACCATCCCTTATGGGAAGGCGCTGCAGTTGTTCTTATTCTGATTCCTATTTCCTACCTCATCAGTCGATATGTTCCAATTCTTGGAGGTAAGTTGCCTTCACGATCGTCGAAAACGAAAGAGAACGTGACTGCTGCAGCATAAACTGTCATCAGTGAAAATTGACTGCTTGTACACAAAGAATATGCCGATATTGGTATGCGTGAGCCATATGCCTCAGCACAAACTATCAGGTTGCTAGCGGTAATAATACTGGATGCAATCAGCTACGTTTTGCTTGATAAACAGGCTCGACGAACTTTTTCTGCTATTGTACAGTGAGTCATATTTTGAATGGTTTTCCACTTTGCTGTCTGTGAAATACAAGATATGGACAGCAATGGTGGTAACCGCTGATTTTCACTGAAAGGAAGCACAATGCTTTCCCGTTTGTTTGTTCATGATGCAGAGAAGTGGCAGCAGAATTGTCAGTGTTCTCATGAGATTGAGCATGCACGGGTGCATTCCTATAGCAATGCTGTAGTGCTACCTATTCAGCGAAATTGGGAGTTTAAGACTCCGGATGGCGTGTATCAGGGCGGTGTATGTTCTTCTGACTTTGAGTTTATTGCTGGGCATGTGCGTCAATATGGTGCAGAGCATTCAAATTGGAATTGCGATGAGGCATATACAGTTCCTCATAAAGATGTGGTGTATCGGGATGAGAAGGTTGTTTTTGGTGGGTGTTTGATTGATCATTTTGGTCATGCACTACTTGAGGGCACATCTCGTTTATGGTATCTGCTTGACGCTCCAGAAGATGTAAAAATTGTTTTTCTGCGTTATCAGCAGAAGACACAAACTCCTTTTGACGCGTTGAAGTTTGTGGAACTGATGGGTGTCGATATGAGTCGGGTGGAAGTAATCACTGAGCCTACTCAGTTTAAGGAGATTGTTGTTCCTGACGAGACTATTTTTGCGTTGAATGCGTATCGTCCTGAACATATTCGTGTATTTGATGCGATGAGAGTACATGTTCCTGCGCACTCAGATACAACAAAAGTGTATTTGTCGCGGCGAAAGTTTTCTTATCGCACATCATTGAATGAAGAGTATTACGAGGAATTCTTCTCTCGTCGTGGCTTTACGGTGATTTATCCGGAGACACTGCCGATTGAGGAACAGATTGCCTATATTGCCGGTGCTGATGAGATTGTGACCATGATGGGGTCTATGGCTCACCTGTTGTTGTTTGCTAAGCCTGATGTAAAAGCAACGATTCTGAACCGGTCAGGTCAATGCCTTGTTCCGCAGATTATTGTTGATCAAGCTCGTGGTATTGAACCGTATTATGTGGATGCTTATATTAATCCGTTACCAGTTCCACATGTCACCGGTCCATTCTTATTTGGTCCGAACAGGTTCTTCCAAGCCTACTTAGACGAACGCGGTATTGACTATGATTTAGATGAACTGCAAATAGACAAGAATATGCTGTGCTCTTTTACCGTATCATTTATTGAAGAATGGGCAAAACTCTACGCTAACCCAGATCAACCATTCTCCCCCGGCACGTATAGAACAAAAGACATACTTTGCTATGGCATGGATTATATGAGACAACTTGCTCAAATACTAGGTACAGATGAAGATGATTTAGAGGATATTCTGTTTACACAGACTGTCCTCACTACGCAAACAGAGAGCACTGAATCTGGAAGTAATATATCTGAAAGCACTGTAACTCATAGCAATACAACCACGAATAGAGAAGATAAAGACACAGAAATTAAGAAACTCAAAGCAAAGATTAAGAAATTAAAGAAGGCCAATATTAAGCTTAAAAACTCTACTGCAATCCTTACTGCTGACCTTAAAAAAGCAAACGCAGAAATTGATCATCTGCGAAATTCTAAATCGTGGAAAATCACTGTTCCTTTGCGCACAGTTAGCAAGTTGATGGGCGGCGACGATTAAAACTCTCAAGACACTGTGATACAAGCAGGAATAAAGTAGACCATATAACCGTCTTGCATGGTACAGTGTCACCACAATCAAACCAGCTCAAAGAACGTTCTTAGTAATCCTTCAGGTTGGGAATAAAGTGGAGTCCACATCTTGCGCAAAAGTATACTGAATTGTCATTCAGTGGGTCAGAGATAAAAGCTCTGAACCACTATGACGTGAGGTGTGGTCAGTGTCTGTTTAACATGTCGTGAAGAAGCCGCCACCTTAGCCCGTTGCTTTGAATCTTTCATCTACGGCAATCCTGCCGAGAAGAATGACGGTAATCTATTCTGAAGTATTACGAGCAAGCCAAAGGTAATTGAACTTTAGAACCTTTGATGGTAGCGGCCTTGTCGATTAAAGAGCGCTGTCATCTGTCATACGAATATCCACGATGATAACGTCTGATTCAATCATGCGCATGGATTTTCTCAGGACAGATATATCTGAATAACAGGGCTATAGGCCAAAAGGCCTACAGCCCGAATAACAAATGATCACGAGATTATCAGTGTGTAAAGCTGCAACCCGGACAATATCAATATCTGCGATCTTGACATTTTGTTTGTTCAGATGCAACTTACGACTTTATGTGAAGTAAAGACGATACTCGATGTCTAACTGCCTTCAGTTTTTGAAGAACTCTCGTCTGTGTGTGATTTCGAGTATTCTCAACAGGCAATTGTTTAAGACAAATATTTCCTGCAGGGCTGAGATAACAAGTCAAAGCGAGATTATTGTTGACGATACGTGAATCAGCAATAGACGACAACAATGGGGCAAGATCCCCCTGTGAACCAAGTCGAATAAGATGTTCACCAAGCTGTGGTGACTGAATATGAAGATAAAAGTCCCATCGCATTTTCCCGGGAACAATACCCAAAAGGTTCTGTAATGGTAACTTGCCGGACCACGACAAACAATTACCGTCTAATTTGCTTGCAGTCATATACGATAAAGTAACTTTCTTATTGGATGAGCGAAGAGTGAGAAATATCGCCTCATTGCCTTGAAAATCAGCTAAGGATTCCAATATTCCTTGAATACACATCGTATTAGTCTTTGATATGCACGAACATTTAAGCTGTCGTATTGTGGTGGGAGGGAATTTGTACTGTCTAAAGCATATGTTTTTTGCGGCAGTAAGATACCCTTTGACACAGAAATGTGGAGAGAAAATGTAAGACTGTTCAAGCGTTTCTTTTAACGCATCAGTATCTCCTTGAGAACCAATGCGTATTTTTCTTTCTTCAATTTTGTTCGACGTGATGTTGATATAGAGATCCCATCGAATACTTGATGCTGTGAATATGTTGGCAAAGTGGTATGGATTGATTTCACAACTCGCATATACTGAGCGATCTTCAGAATCTATTTTTTCCATCACGAATGATTCACGACAGTTATTTTTCTCATCGATGAATAACAGTTCGATACGCCCTGATCTGTACAAGTATTGTTGATAGTCAACAATTTCTGTAGAAAATACAAATAAATTATTTTTGTATTGAAAATCTATGTCGTTAACGCGAAACTT
This sequence comes from uncultured Bifidobacterium sp., assembly GCA_964417995.1. Taxonomy (GTDB): domain Bacteria; phylum Actinomycetota; class Actinomycetes; order Actinomycetales; family Bifidobacteriaceae; genus Bifidobacterium. Next base: position 1,349 of record CAYQJZ010000020.1, on the reverse strand, counting down.
GATTTCTTGTGTAACATTGAATATATATTGTTTATTATCAATGGTTATCACAATATTGATACCATCTGAGTTAACTAGTAGTAGTTTGTCTGGAAAATTAGAAATTTCTTTGTAAGTTTGCAAAATCTCCAATATCTTATGAAGAACGCTTATTTTCTCAGTTGACATTGCTTGAAATATAAGGGATGCTTCAGGATCAATAACTCCCCCACCCATTCTTATTTTGTCAACATCAAACCATTCTTTTAATAAAGAAATCAATGGGAGAAATTCTTCTGAACAGATATTTCCTGAAAACATATCTGTAAGGACTCGCAGAGGCATATTACTACCTGCAAGCCTGGGAATAATTCTCGTGTAGATCTTTGTGAGATCAGCATATGACTGTAGATCACCAAACAATTGATTCCAAAATGTATACCATTGTTCTGCTGTATAAGACCTGTTCACTAGTTGTTTAGTTAGATGATTAGAGTCATCTCTATGAATGACATGAAGATATTCATAATCAGCTGCTACAGAAATAATGTCAGCCTGCAGATATGCTTTTAATGAAAAATCCCAATCATCTGCTGGACAGGGATTCATGTATACCCCTACAATATGCTTTTCTTTCAGAAAATCTCTTCTGTAGAGATTCCAGTTTGACATCTTGTTGACAACACGTGATGTGTATACGTCAGCTTTCGCGGTAGAAGTCTTAAACATTGATCGTGGAACGTTTCTTCCATTTTCTCCTACAGGTTTGCAAAGAAGAATATCTGATTGCCATTCCACAGCGTGAGCAACCATTTTGTCCAACGCGCCAGGAGAAAAATAATCATCAGCATCGAGTAAGAACACATAATCACCTGATGCTTGTTTGATACCTTCGTTCCTCGGCAATGTGCCTGAACCACTACTGCTTTCTCTTTTGATATGAATAAAGGTAATTTTTCTGTTAACCTCCGCAACACGTTGTGAAATTTCTTCAACGTATGAATAGGAGTCATCTGTTGAACAGTCGTCAACAACAATAACCTCGACGCGATCAATGTATGATAATTCTTGTTCAAGAATTGATCCAATGCATTTTTGTAAGTAAGGCATAGCGTTATAACAAGGGATAACTATGCTAAGTGAAGGCATCTTTCCTCCTCATTGGTATTAACAAACATGAACTCCGGCAGCGTTCTATGAACACAACCGAAAGAAATCCAAGAGATGGTTTTCTAATCTTGCTAAAGCAAGCAGTGCAGGCAACAACATTTACAATCCTAGAATTTTTTGGATTTTATCAACGGCTAATTGCGCAGCTTTGCCTGTTTCGTAACACCCTTTGTCTTTAAGGAATTCGTCTACATCATATT
>CAYQJZ010000019.1:18005-35960 GCA_964417995.1 uncultured Bifidobacterium sp. | reverse complement strand
CATATATAACAACAAAAAACAAAACAAAACAGACACACATCCTGTCCTATAAGCCTTGTGACCCGCTGCAAGTGAAACAATAAACCCGCAGAACCGTTGTGGTTCCGCGGGTTATGTGAGTGGAGCATACCGGACTCGAACCGGTGACCCTCTGCTTGCAAAGCAGATGCGCTACCAGCTGCGCTAATGCCCCATTCCGGTAAAAATAAAGCGGCCTGCAAGCCGCTTGCATCTCCCGGGTGGGCCCGGGAGGACTTGAACCTCCGACCTCATCCTTATCAGGGATGCGCTCTAACCAGCTGAGCTACGGGCCCATTTTGTGGTGACTGGAAAATCACACAGATAGCAAGTTTAGCGAGGAATAAGAATATGTCCAGTCAGCGTGTCGCATCAGGTATTTCAACGCATCTATGGTTGGCGTGAAAATAGCAGCATGTTTTGTTCACGTTCATCTGACTTCCCTTGCAGGTGTGATAATCGTTTGTCTGCAGCGAAGTGTCGTTCTACATCGTCACATCGTTCTGTAGCAGTGTGCACGATCAATATTGATGGTTTGCCAGTTCAGGTCAATCGTAAGCCTATAAAAAATATGTATTTGCGTGTTACACCACCACATGGCGATGTTATTATCTCCGCACCTATTCGTCTTTCAGATGAGCAGATTGCTGATTTTGTTCGGCAGAGGCGTGCGTGGATTGTTCGTCAGCGACAGCGCATGGGAGAAATGCGGCAGAAGTCTTGTAAGTCTGTAGAGGAGAAGTGGTCGGAAGAACGTCGTCAGCAAGCCGCTGAGGCAATCAATGCACAATTACCGGCGTTACTAGCGCATTGGGAGCCCATTATCGGCCGTGCGCCCACGCATATTACACTGCGCACAATGAGCACACGTTGGGGGTCGTGCACGCCGCGCACAGGGCGTATTCGTCTTAATTTGCAATTGGGATTGATGGAACCTCAGTTTTTGGAATATGTGCTTGTTCACGAGATGACTCACTTGTGGGCCAGTGGTCATGGAGAAGAATTCCAACGTCGTATGTCTGAGTATTTACCCAATTGGCGTGCACTTCGTCGCGAATTAAATCAGCACAATGTGTTGTGACGCTGCAGGTCTATTGCATTGTGATTTTGCGGTCAAGTAACGAAAAGATATCAACTATGGCATCCATTTCAAGGATGCTGTTGTACAGGAGTAAGCAGCGCATGGGCATTCTCTGTTTTATTCAAGAACCGAACTGTTAGTGAGCTTGATTTTCTTACCGAACAAGAATGTCATGTGGTTTTTTAATTGAAGTGAAATCAGGTAAATTCTGCAAACGGTATAGCGCACTTGATTGGATATTTGCTGTTGAGAATTATGGTATTGAATACGTTGTAGTGCTAACGGAAACCAATGTAGAAAGGGCGAAACAAATACGTGTCCGTCTTCGCATATGGCTGGGTTCTTGCAGAGTAACAAGCGCACAATATCAGACATTAAATAGATGACACGTAGGTGTGACGTAGCAGTACCGTTGGCTGTTCGTTTGGTGATTCATTCAGTGGTACTACCACAAAGTGCGACCCCACTTCGCGGTGCACCGGCGGTGTACTACAGGTGAGTCTCTCACGGTAGGGATGCTGACTTGGTATGCTCTAGTGAGTTGTTCTTCCTAAAGAAAAAGAAAGGGCTCAAGTATGCAAACAACGGCTGTTCAGGCTCACCCCCCCCTAATTCGAGTTCTACTTATAACAAATAGAGATTCAGATAATCTTGGCGATCAGGTTATTGAAGCTTGCGATATTGCTTTAATTAAGACGGCTGTCAGTAATCTCGGTTTTGATACGGAGAATCTAGAGATTGACAGTTCTGCGTTGGGAATTGTTTCCAATAAATACTGTGAGACAGACGACGAAGCACTGCTTTCACGGGTATACGAAAAAATCCAAAATAGCACGGTGGTGTTATTTGGCGGTGCCCCAGTTTTTAGTTATGCCTATAAGTGGTTCTATAAAAAGACTGCAACAATTCTACGTATTGCTAAAGAGCTCAACAAACCCGTGCTGTTCTCTGCGGTAGGCATTGATGCTTACGATGATGCAAGTGAGCGTTGCCAATTACTGAAAAAGGAACTTCACAACGGTTCTGTTGTGCAGATCACCACGCGCGATGGCATTGAACATTTGCATGATTATGCAAGGCCTACTGCGGCGATTACTGATCGCTTATCACAGAGTAATGCTTCACTTGGTGAATCTGGTATCTCACCCCAGAGCTTCGATTATGGGGATATGGAGACTGTCGATGTTGACGGAACAGCTTTGAGTTTCCCTATTGGTTTGGTTTCTGATCCGGCGGTGTTTACTCGCACTGTATTCGCTCCAAGTCTGGCCAACATTGAGAATGCAAAGCCTGATACGCAGAAGAAGCGTATTGGTCTCTTTGTATTCCGTGCTGGTGGATTTTCTGATAATCGCATCGCTTTTAATCGAGATATGCAGCGTGCTATGTGGAAAAGTTTGTGTCAGGAGCTACAGTCTCGCGGTTATGACTATGAGTTGCTAACTAGCGGACACTTTGCTGATGAAGCATTTTTGCAATCGTTGATTGATGATGGAGTAGTTCCTGCTCAAAAATGCGTGACTAACATCAATACTCCAGAAAACTTACTGAGCCACATTCGTTCATACGACGGTGTAGTGACATGCCGCTTGCACCCCAGTATTATCTCATTTGCATATGATGTGCCATCAGTGAGTCTCATCTGGAATTCTAAAGTGACAGATTTTTATCGCCATATTGGGTATCCAGAACGTGCTATCCCTACCACGGATATTGTGTTGGATGGTGAGGTATCAGCCATATGCATTGTTGATGCACTGGAGAGTGCAATGAACGAGGGTATTACCAAAAACAATGCATATGTGGAATCTGTATATGCAACATTGACTGACGGTCTTGCAACCTGCCTGGGTATTGATAAAGCATCGTATCAGCAGCTTTCTGGCCAGGAATTACTCGACAACATGTACTCATATGAGGGTACAACGCTGAAGAAAGAGCAAGACAAAATTCGTCGCAAATTCACTCGCTGCTACAGGAAATATATCGAGAATCAGCTCAAAATGGGAGATGCTAGAGCAGGAAATTACTCCTACAAAATCTTCTATCACAGCGGTGGTTTTCCTTCTCATATCGATGTATCGAAATTCGATGAGTCATCAGGAGAAGTTGAAGAACTCGCTTCGAGAAACATTCAGTACCGTTATCCTCTTGATGTTGTAAATAACGCGAGCAGCAGACTTTCTTCCTGCGGTTTTACTCGCAACAAAATGACTTTTGTAGGTTGGAAGCTCCGCTTCCGTGTTGGTAAAACATGGTTCTGGTGTTTGGAGGATGGCGGTCTTATTCATCGAAAGAAAGGAAGTATTGAACAAGCGGCACTGTTTAAAGCTGGGGATGTTATTCCACGGCTACCCGTTAGGCGAATAGATGTTATGGTCGCAGAAGCGGTGTGGCAGAGTGACTCGTTCCAGATGCGCTATAACAGCGGTCGTACAACCGGTGAATGTAGCGCAAGTTACGGTACAACTGCCGGTGTTGTGGATCATTTGGCATCTGGCTCGGTGGAATTCTCACCGAACCAGGCGACAGCAAATTCGGGTCAGGAGCGCTTGATGCCGAATCGGTTCTCATACCCTGATTTGGCATTTGCTGGCTGGCGGTTGCGAGTCAAAGAGAACGATAAGTGGTACTGGTATTGCGACGATGGTTCGTTGGTGCTCAAAAACTCGTACGATCCTCATAAGAATGGCAAACTGCGTATCTTTGCTGAGAAAGATACTATTCCAGTATTTACAAGTGATGTTGAGACTGTGGTTGCGGAAGCCGTGTGGAAACCCAAGGTGAGCAGTTTTTCTAAAGTGCTTCGCCGTTTAAAGCGGTGATAGAAGCGATAACAGGCAGTGACTGAATGTAACGAATCATGACGTTACTGCCCATGTCTCAACAAAAGTGCAACAACCTGGGTTCTCTGCGTAGCAAGCATTCTTCATACTATGTAGAGAACCTAGGTTTGTTTTTTTATGGAGGCGTTATACCACTGGTTGCACTGGTTGTTTTGGCCTACAGACCGTTGTTTCTGTGAGATGCAACTGCCATCTTGGTGCAGCACAAGTGCACAATACAGTGGTAAGGAAGCAGTTTGCTAGATAAACAGGACGGTCGTCATGCATTACTTCACGCCAAAGCGGTGTGCCTTATCGAACAAGATTATGTATCACGACAAGGCACAAGCACAGCGTGCGGCTGACGACAGTTTTCGTGATCGTGGTACCGAGTTGTGGGTGTACCGTTGCGAACACTGTGGTGCATGGCATTTGACCAGCCGCGACCCTGATTTATCGTTCCGTTACACGCCACTAAATCAACAACTTAAGCCGCATTCCCGCAAAAAAGGATACAAGCCGCGCCGTCGATAACCTGGCTGACGGTAACACAGCTAATCAGCACAACGGTGTTGGTTAACTCTTATCAACAGCGGCGGCTTTGTTGACCTCTACGATCAGCTTTTACAAGTTATCGATCAAGTCGGAAGCCCTGCTGAGAAGCATCAGGAATTAGTGGCTTATCTAGCACGCCTTGATCCACAGCATTCTTGCTGATTTGATCACTAAAGGCATCGACCGGACGATCAGCATTACGCAAGTCATAATACTGACTGACGTCACTGTCGAATGCGGCTAACTCGCCGATAACAGCATCGTCATCCGTGGGGTATTCATTCTCAAAGAACTGCATAGAACGTGGCATACGTGGCTTAAGCTCTGGTTCCTGATCAGGCTTACCAATAGCTAAACCAAGCACCGGGTACGTGTATTCAGGTAACTTAAGTAGCTTGATTAGTTCGGCGGTGTCACTGAGAATCGACCCAAGAACTACACAGCCCAGTCCAAGAGCATACGCGGCAGTCTCCATTGCGTGAAGCGCTAAAACAGCGTCATTCTGTGCCTGTGTAAAACGGTAACTGGTGTTGAGAGTAAAGTCTTCGCCGTGCCTGTTCTTGCCTTTGGTTTCGGCAATCAATGCGTTGCGATGTTCGTCAAGAACAAAGACATACAGCAACGGGGCGGTAGCAATGTATTTTTGCTTACCAATTTCAGCAAGCTTTGCTTTTACTTGTGGGTCAGTTATACGGATAGCTGACCAGTCGTTGAGATACTGGCTAGATGGTGCGCGTTGGGCAACAAGTTCCAACGCATCGATGGTCTCGTCATCAATTGGTTCATCCTTGAACTTACGAATTGAACGACGGTTGAGCAGGATTTTGATGGTGTCGTTATTAATTGTTGTTGTCATACCGTCATTTTTGCAGGATTGCAGGCTGATAGGGAAAATCTCTCTGCAGGCGGACACACTGCACACGTCCAAAAAGACATGCTGTTGCAATGGTGCGAGTGTCAGTAGACTGTTGGCACTGTACTTGCTGAAAATGAAAATATATAGCGCTTTGTGCTCACTTCTTCCGAGCTGCTCGGCGATGCCGGTGCTCCACAAACGCCTTCGAACCGCGATCAGATAACTGTGTAACAACAGCGCCAAATGCTGCCGAACTAGCTGCAAACAGCAAACTCATTAGAAGACCTTGCTGCGCGTCATGGGATTGAGCAGTGGGTTGTGTAGTGAATCGAGCACTATGAGCAGATCCTCCAGCAGATTTATCAGCAGAACCGTTGTGTGTATGTGATGTGCCTTTATTCCACAGGAACTGGAATACGTGACCGGCCACCATGCCCGCAATAGCAGGAACTGCAAACTTGAAAAGCTTGTCCAACAGGGAATCAGGGTCGCTCATTCGCTGCTCACGCATGGCATTCACTTTCTTATCAATGGCATGGAATTGGGCCACAATACCGTCGGCGGATGATTCTGCGCCAGTGCGGGCACCCTCATACTCGTTGGTCATAGTCCTATCATAAACGTGGTATCAACGGCAAACCTGCGCAACTTGTCTTATTGATGCAAAGTTGGAGAGTACAGTGTGCACTATGACTAGCAACAATACAGGAAGCAAAGGCGCTTCTGGCCAGCTTGTGCTACTGAGGCACGGTCAAACGGCGTGGAGCGTGTCTGGGCAGCACACCGGGCGCACTGATATTCCATTGACTGTTGACGGTGAGCAGCAGGCAGTAGAGGCAGGCGAGCGATTGCGCGCTGCATTTCCTGACGGTTTTGCTGACGGATGCGTATTTTCCAGCCCTCTGAGTCGTGCGCGCAACACTGTTGAAAAAGCTGGATTCACCAACTACAGCACTATGGAACAACTGTATGAGTGGGATTATGGTTGTGCTGAGGGTCGTACTCGTGACACCGTAAGTGAGATGCTCGGTCGCAAGTGGGTGATTTGGGAAGACGGAATTGAATCTCTTCCTGAGAATATGCGTGGTGAGCGCGTTGAAACACTTCCTGATGGTCGTCAGGTAACGGTGGTAAATGGTCCGGGTGAGTCTCTGGAGCAGGTTGCTGAGCGTACGCGCGCTGCTATTGAAAGCGTGAAACCGCAACTCGAATCTGGGCACAACGTGCTATTTGTGGCACATGCGCATGTGTTGCGTATTTTGACCACACAGTGGCTGGGTGTGGATCCACGTTTTGCCCGTCATCTTGAGCTGGGCACTGCCAGTTACGCAGTACTTGGACAGCACAAAGGAGACAACGTTATCGTTCATTGGAATGTGTAACAGTGCATGTGAGGCAACGCATTGTGCCAAAAGTACTGTGTGACGTTATGCGCCAGTGTTGTTGTATTAGTTTGTTGTGTTAATTATTGGCGGCAGTGCTGTGCACAATGTGCGGTACTGCTGTTGTTACATTGAATTGTTCGCCAATGGTGGGCATACAACGTGTCTAGTATCCTGAAGAGCAGCGTTGTATGTTCTCAATTCTTAGGGTGTGACTGTAGTACGAGTATGTGTAAGGATGAACAGATGAGTAAAGCCGGTATTCGCGACGTAGCAGAAGCTGCGGGCGTGTCGATTTCTACCGTGTCTCGCGCATTTACTCGTCCAGAACTTGTTTCTCATAAAACCCGAGACAAAGTATTACAGACTGCAGATCGGCTTGATTTCAATATTTCTCGTTCTGCAACCGCGCTAAAGTCTGGTCAAACATACCGTGTGGCATTGCTGATGAATGAAGAGATCACCAGCTGGTTCAACGTTCAGGTTTTTGCAGGTATTCAGTCGGTAATGCATGAAGCTGGGTACGACATTTCTTTGTACGAACATATTGACACAGCAGAAACGCGTCGAGAGTTTTTTACTACGCTGCCTGTTCGTCGCAACGTTGATGCTGTTTTTGTTGCATCGTTTGCTGTTGACAGTGCTGAAGTTGAACAATTGCAGCGCACACATGTGCCAATTATTGGAATCAACACGCCATTTACTGAAGGATTTGACGCATCAATCAGTATTGATGACGAAGATGGCATGTTCACTGCTGCTCAACATTTGATCAACCTGGGGCATAAGCATATTGTGTACACATGCTCGGCGGCTACGGAGAATATGCATTCGAGTATTGACGCGCGAGGACGTGGATTTATTCGTGCGTGCGAGGCTGCACAGGCGTCGCGTGATCTTGACTGGCAGGTGTTAACTGTGCCACGCGGCACAGAGTTTGTTGAATCTACACTGGCGGCGTTACTGGCGCTGGATACTTTCCCTGATGCAATTTGCTGCCAGATGGATATGATGGCAATCCCGCTGGTGTTGCGCTTGGGGCGTTATGGGCATGAGAGCCCGCGTGATTATTCCATTATTGGGTTTGATGACAGTTCTTACGCCGACACCGTGAATCTGACAACGATGCGGCAGAACCCTAAAGAGATGGGTCGAATTGCGGCAGAAAAAGCGCTGGCGTTAATTAAGGGCGAGCCGCTGGAGAACGCTCACGAAACGGTTAAAGCACACTTGGTATTGCGTGGTACTGACAGGCTGTATCAAGCGCCTTATGACAACAAGAACGATACGAGTTCCTCGTAGTCGGCACCTTTTAGTGACAGCACAGCGTTAGACGACTCCATTGGGTCAGAGACTGGCGAAATACCGGTGCGTAAGTACACGCCGTCAATTCCGGCGGATCGAGCGCCGAGAATATCGCAGCGTTCCTCGTTACCAATCATCACCGCGCGGCTGGGGTCTACACCTTCGCGTTCTAATGCACGATGAAAGAATTCAGCACTTGGCTTACGCACGCCTTCTTCACTGGAGATGAGAATACGATCCAGTGCCGTATCTAATCCCAGCATTGCCAGTTCGGGTCGCGTATAACACGATTGCGCGTTACTGACTAGCACTACGCGCATACCTGCATTCTTCAAGGTGTTGAGCATATCTAACGCGCCTGGGTATAACCAGATCAGTTTTGTTGAGGCACGGCGGAATATCCACGCAGCTTCGCGACTCAGGCGTTCACCGGCACGCATACCTCGCAACGAGAACAGTGCACGGTAGACAGGCAACAAATCCGGTTCAAACCATTCCGGATCGCGTCCAGTTGGTACTGCTGTCGCCAGTGCGCGGGCACCCATAAAACGGTCACGCAGTTGGAATGCGTCGTCGTAATGGGCACCGGCCTTATCGAGATACCGGCGTAGAGCTTCCCATGCGTCTTCAGATTCCTCGTCAGTACGAATATCGACGAGCGTGCCGTACATGTCGAACAGTGCTACGTCGTACCTCAGCGCGCCACCCGCATCTCGTTGTGTTGCAGCCGTGAGAACCTGGCGCATGCCCAAAACCATATAATCACCAATCCCCTGCGTTATAAGGCAAGTATGGCAACGCTTTGCGCGTTCATCGTCAGAGTTCCTTCGTTAAGAACAACGTCGCCACGAGTGAGCACCATCGTAGGTGTTCCATCCGACGTGTTCGGTTGCGGTATGGTGACAGTTTCAGTGGTAAGACCCGGGTTCACTGCAATCAGCAGGTGTTCGCTGTTATTGGTAGCGGTGCGCAGGTAGGCAAACACACGACCATCGCGTGGTGCAGCCACGACCTCGAAGGCAGCATCAGCGTTGAGTGCGGGGTGAGTATCGCGCATCGCGAGCACACTGCGAACCCAGTGATACAGTGATCCTTCACACTGTTGTTGCTCTTCAACAGTTGGCGCATCCGCTGCTGGGTCGACAGGTAAATACAGGTCTTCTGGTGCAGCTGTGGAGAAGCCAAGATTGTCTCCATTTGTCCACTGCATCGGTGTACGAGTTCCTGTGCGCGTATAGCCGCCTTCCTTGGTAGGAAGCATGCGGTAGCGCATGCCAATCTCATCACCGTAATACAAGAATGGAATGCCAGGCATTGTCAGAATCATGCCGTAAGCAACAGCGAGCTCGTCAGGCGTGAGACGCGGAGCCATGCGCGGAGTGTCATGATTGCAGGTGAGCAGGCAGAAGTAGCCACGGTCTTTTGTGTGTTCGTATTGGGGTAAGTACTGGTCAAGGAATTCACAGATGCTGCTGCCACCGTGTGCGCTGAAATAACTGCTGTCGTGTTCAGTATCAAGTGCGTCAGGCGTATCTCGACACAGGCGGTTGTAACCGTTGCGGTCCCAACTCCAGTCAAGATAGAAATCCATGTCGAACCCGGCTGTCAATGCCTGCTCAGGCACTCCCCATTCAGAGACGAACGCCGCCTCAGGATATTCGCGTTTGATGGTGCCCAGCATCTGTTGCCATGCATGAATAGTGGCAGACTTGCCGTTGTCGTCGTTTTTAACCAGTGAATTAGCCATATCGACGCGGAAACCATCGCAGCCTTGACCAAGCCAAAAGCGCATAACATCAAGCATGGCATTCCGTGTAGCTTCGGCAGCAGGGGAGTCAACAGACATTTGCCAAGGGCGTTCAATACGGGCAAAACCGTAGTTGAGTGCAGGCTGGCATTTAAAGAAATTGAGTATATAAGAGCCGTCGCGTGGAGCTTCTCCGCTAATAAATGGCAATCCAGCCGCATCAGACATCCATGAATCAGTCCAGATATAACGGTCTGAGTATTCGTTGCGTTCTGCACGACTACTGATTGAGAACCAGCGATGCTCTTCGCTGGTGTGGCCAGGGACTAAATCAAGCAGAACGCGCATACCACGGTTATGAGCTTCAGTGAATAAAGCAAGCAGATCGTCGTTGGTGCCGTAGCGTGGGGCAACTGTGAAGTAGTCACGTACGTCGTATCCGGCGTCTTTGAATGGTGAATCAAAACAGGGGTTGAGCCAAATTGCGTTGCATCCAAGATCACGAATGTAATCAAGTTTTCCAATGATGCCAGGAATGTCTCCAATGCCGTCACCGTTTGAATCGGCGAAACTCTGCGGGTAGATCTCGTAGAAACGTGCGGTCTTCAGCCACTGAGGATGGGGGAGCGTGGTTGTCAACGTTGGTCCTTTCGGTGGTTGTGGCAACAATCACTGGTACAACTGTGATGCGAACGTATCCAATCATACGGTATGGCGGGTGGTAACAATACCGTGATATTTAGCTATGTTTGCCAAAAATACTCTAAATAAGCGATTTGCAAACGTTCGCAATAGAGTGTATGTTATTGCGCAGCAATTCGTCATGTGTTCACCTCCCCAGAAACATCCATGGCGTGTTGTGGGTTCAGATACCGCAGTCAGAACCCTAAGAAAGGAAATCAATGATGATTGCACGATGGAAAAAGGCCTTGGCGGCTGTCGCGGCGTGCACGTTATTTGCCGGCGGAGCTACTGCTTGCGGTAGTGAAACATCGGCAGATGGTGACGTCGAGAACATCACCCTGATCGTCTGGGCCTCCAATGAGGATCAGGCCAATGAAGATTCCTGGTTGCAAACCATGGAAGCTGCTTTCGAGGAAGAACATCCCGAATACAACATCACATGGAGTAATCAGATTGTTGCATCGGCAGATGCTGCCGGCGTTGCCAAGCAAGATCCAACTGTGGCTGCCGATGTGTATACCTTCGCTTCTGATCAGCTCGGTACCCTGCTGGACGCCGGGGCTATCGGTCAGGTCAGTGATTACACGCTGGAACAGCTTGCTGTACAAACCGAAGGCAGCGACACCATGCTCGACACGGTAACTGGCGAAGACGGCAACATATACGGCGTGCCGTTGGCTGGTAACACATGGTTCATGTACTACCGCAAGAGCAAATTTACTGAGGAAGACATCACTTCACTTGATGCCATGCTAGAGAAGGGCGTGGTTTCCTTCCCGTTGACGAACTCATGGTATTTGCCCGCCTTCTACCTTGGTGCAGGCGGTACGTTGTTTGGTGAGGACGGCACTGATGCTGAATCCGGTGTGCAATTCGGCGGTGACATTGGTACAGCAGTTACCGAGTATTTGGTTGAGTTGCGTAATAATCCAAACTTTGTTCTTGACGTCAACGGTTCTGGTTTGGCTGGTCTCAAAGATGGTTCGGTGGACGTGGTATTCACTGGTAGCTGGGATTCCGCTACTGTGCGCGAATATCTCGGCGACGATTGGGGTGTAGCGCAGCTGCCGACTTTCACGCTCAACGGTGAGCAAGTGCAAATGAAGGCCTTTGCTGGCTCCACAGTTTACGGTTGGAATCCGTATTCAAAGTATCCAGAAGCCGCTGAACAGTTTGCTGCTTTCTTGGGTAGCACCTATTCACAGCAGGCGCATTACGAGATGCGTTCAGTGATTCCATCTGACGTCACACTCGCTGCCACTGATGAGGTTCAAGCTGATGCTGTGGCGCAGGCACAGATTGACACGATTGCCAATACCTCAGTTGTTCAGCCGTCAATTTCCGAGATGAACAACTTCTGGTCGCCTTGTGAGAACTTCGGTAACGCTATCTACAACGGCGATGTCACGCTTGAGAACGCTGCGGAGCAGACCGAAGCATGGATGGCGTCTTACGAGAGCCTTATGTGAGGTAAGAGAAGGGTTTAATCATGGAAATAACCGCAACCCCCGCTTCTAAGCGTGGGATTATCCGCCGCAAAGCGGACTACATTCCACCATCACGATACACAATGCGTGCGGCAGCCATAGAAGGTGACTGGGCAACACGCTTGTCATTTGTGATTTTTGGTGCTGGTAACCTCGCTCGCAGGCAGATCGCCAAAGGTCTGCTTTTCCTTGCTGTTGAAGTGATCTACATCTGCTACATGGCAGTGCAGGGTGTTGGTAGTTTGAATACGTTGGTCACGCTTGGTTCCGCAACTCAAACCCGCGAGAAAATCAACGGATACTGGCACTACGATCAGGGTGACAACTCTGTACTGTTGCTGACTGCTGGTGTAGCCACGATTTTCATCACTATTCTGTTCATCATTTTCTGGGCGTACTCAGTGCGCAGCGCCTACAAGGCACAAGTGCTTGAACAGGAAACCGGGTCGGCGCCGACGCTGCTGGATGACTGGCATAACCTCACCGACCGTAACGCGCAAGTGTCGATGATGTTCCTGCCGGTGGTGGGTATTCTCGTGTTCACCGTGCTGCCAACTTTGATTATGGTGTGCATTGCGTTCACGAGTTACGACTCCGATCACGTGGTGCTGTTCGACTGGGTAGGCTTTGAGAACTTCAGCTCTCTGTTTGCTGATACCGGCTCAGTAACGGCTGACCAGTTCATCAGTGTGCTGATTTGGACGCTGGTGTGGGCGTTCTTCGCAACGTTCCTCAACTTCTTCCTTGGTTTGTTCCTGGCGATGATTATCAATCGCAAAACCACACATTTCAAGGGATTCTGGCGTGCAGTGTTCTCACTGTCCATTGCTATTCCACAGTTCGTGTCTTTGCTGGCTATCAACCAGATGCTCCAGCCGGAAGGCGCGGTGAATAGCACACTGATCTCGTGGGGATGGATTGACGAAGCTCTACCGTTCTTCACCAATGTGGCGTGGGCTCGCGTAACCGTCATTGTTGTGAATTTGTGGATTGGTATTCCGTTCACCATTATGCAGATCACTGGTATTCTGCAGAACATTCCTGCTGAACAGTATGAAGCTGCTCGTATCGACGGTGCCAGCTGGTGGCAGACGTTCACTCGTATTACCATGCCATATCTGGTTTTTGTCCTCACCCCGTATCTGATCACTACATTCACGGGCAACGTGAACAACTTCAACGTTATTTACCTGCTGTCTGGTGGATCTCCGACCGCAGTTGGAGACACTGCTGGTTCCACTGATCTGTTAATCACCTGGTTGTACAAGCTCACAGTGGATCAGGGTGACTACAACCTCGGTGGTGTTATCGGCATCTTCACATTCGTGGTGTTGGCGGTTGTGTCGCTAATCACCTATCGCAGCAGTAGTTCTTATAAGGATGAAGGAGGCTTCCGGTGAGCCAATCAACACAGTCGGCCACTGCTAAGGCCGCAAGCCATTCGTTCCTACACGACCAGCGCAAGCGTCGAATTGTTGGCGATATTCTCAGCCATCTACTGCTCGCGGTACTTGCTGTTATCTGGGTGCTCCCAGTTGCGTGGGTAGTGATGGAGAGTTTTAACTCCAATCCTGGCCCATACAACTCCACGTTCTTTCCTACGGAATACACGTTGGATAACTACGTGCAGCTATTTACTGAAACCCATATTTTGAACTTCCCGCGCATGTTCCTGCATACGTTCATCATTGCGGTGTTCTCATGCTTGATCAACGTGTTCTTTGTCCTGTGCGTGGCGTTCTCAATGAGTCGCTTGCGGTTCCGGTTCCGTAAGTCATTTATGAATGTGGTACTGGTGCTCGGTATGTTCCCGAACATCATGTCCGTTGTGGTGATCTACTTCATCCTCAAATCCATGGGCCTCACACAGGGTACAGGCGTAACAGTTGCACTGATTTTGGTGTACTCAGCCGGTGCTGGTGCAGGCTTCTACGTGATGAAGGGCTACATGGACACCATCCCAATGTCGCTTGATGAAGCTGCTGCGCTAGACGGTTGCACACGGTGGCAGACATTCCGACTGATTATTCTGCCGATCTGCAAGCCGATGCTCGTGTATCAAGCATTGACTGCATTCCTGGGTCCGTGGCTTGACTTTGTGATGGCCAAGGCGATCTGCCGTACGCAAGATAACTACACAGTGGCGTTGGGTCTGTACCAGATGCTTACCCGTGAGTACTTGAACACGTGGTTTGCACGGTTCGCTGCTGCCGCAGTAATTATCTCGATTCCTATTGCTGCGCTGTTCATTATCATGCAGCGTTACTACCAGGAAGCAATGGGCGGTGCAGTGAAAGGCTGAGAGTCCAATAGGCTACCACCACGCGTCACCGAGTGGTCTATTAAAGGCCATAGGTGAGCGCTGGATCTCTGCTGTAGGCGGAGTCTGAATTGCAGGCTCCGCCGAGCATAATAACCTGCCCGGTCCGTCCTTATTTTCAACACACCTCCTACTGAATTTGGGGCAGACCGGGCACTTCCCAACACAAACGAACATTTCACCAAAATACATTGTCGATATCGTTGCTCTATTAACTTCAGTTCAGAAGTTCGTCATATGGCATATTCGCGGAATAATACAGGCATCAACAACTGTGCCGCGATACCGTGAATTATCACAGGCAGCACCAGGTCGAGAAGAGAGCAGAGAGCGCGATGATATTCGACACATCCGCCGATCATACGGCGTTCTTCACGCCAGGAGTTGTTATGACGCATCCCAGTGACTACCAGCGCCGCACAGCCAACCCGATCTCAACACTGCCGGCATACGATGGCGAACTTGGCGCAATTCCTGACGCTACTGGCACACGCTTTACTGTGTGGGCGCCTACCGCACAATCTGTCACCCTCCGACTGTTCTCTACCGGATCAGACACTGAACCTGACGCACAATCACTTGGCGAATACGCTTTAGAACGGGGAGTGCAAGGCTCATGGTATCGTGCTCTACCGGGCGTATCAAGCGGCGTGTACTACGACTACGTTGTGCATTTTCCCAATGGTAGTGAACAGCGTACTGCTGATCCTTGGGCACGTGCTGCCGGTGTCAACGGCGAACGCAGTATGGTTATTGATCTTGCCTCCACAAACCCCGAAGGATGGGCGGAAGACTGCGGGCCCGCCATTACTGAGGGTGAACTGGTCGTCTGGGAAACCCATATTGGGGATTTCAGCAACGACCCCGACAGTGGAGTGCCACCAGAACACCGCGGCACATACCGCGCGTTTACACACAATGGCACTCGCTTAGCCGGCAACGCAGTCGGGGATGGGGGATTCCCGACTTGCGTTGATTATCTTCGTCAGCTCGGTGTTACTTGCATACAGTTGCTGCCGTTCTATGATTACGGTTCAGTTGATGAAACGCGATTAGCAGATGGGCAGTTCAACTGGGGGTACGACCCGGTTAACTACAACGTTCCCGAAGGCTCCTATAGTACGGATCCTTACCACGGTGAGGTGCGTATTCGCGAATGCAAAGAGATGATTGCTGCGCTTCACAAAGCCGGATTCAAAGTCATTATGGATGTGGTGTACAACCACATGTACTCGGCTGACAACTGGTTTGAACGCATGGTTCCAGGCTACTTCTGCCGCCGCACTGACGACGGTGTGCTCGCCAACGGTTCCGGCTGCGGCAGTGATATGGCCAGTGAACACACCATGTTTCGCCGTTTTATTGTGGATTCTGTTACTTACTGGGCGCGCGAATACCATATCGACGGTTTTCGTTTCGACTTGATGGGGCTTATTGATGTAGAGACGATGAACCAAGTACGCGCTTCGCTAGACGCACTGCCCAAGGGAGAATCAATTCTTCTGTATGGTGAACCGTGGTCAGCTACAATGACTGCTGCTGAACCAGACACAATTTTGGCTGATAAAGGTGGTTCTTTGCAGTTAAATACGCGTATTGGCTGGTTCTGTGATGCGACACGTGACTCGATTAAAGGGCATTTTGCTTATGCTGATCAGGAAGGGTATGTGAACGGTTTGGCCAGCGCGTTTGCGCCGCAAGTGCGCATGGCTGTTGATGCATGGCGTGGTGGCGTGCCGCAGCCGAATGATCCGATGCAGTTGGTGCAATATATTTCTGCACACGATGACCTGACATTATGGGACAAACTATGCGCATCGATGCGTAGCAATCCGTCTGATGACATGTATTGCGCCAGCGATATTGCGGCATGTTCTGACATGCTGGCAGCTAACGCTATTGCAGCTGGTCTAGTTCTTACCGCAGCCGGGATGCCGTTTATGTTGTCGGGCGAAGAATTTGCTCGTACAAAAATGGGATGCTCTAATTCGTTTAACCAATCCGCAGAACTTAACCTGCTGGACTGGCATCGCGCGGAGCGTATGGCACCGCTTATTGATTGGTATCGCGAGGTAATTGCCATTCGTAAAGCACATCCTGAAATATGCCGTGGTGTGCATGAATCAGTACCAGCATCAAACGGTGTCGTGGCGTTCCGTATTGATGGTCTGCTGGTGTGCGCCAATCCGACTGCAGAAGATGCTGTTTTGACAGTGACTACTGGTCCTGATGAAGGTACCGAAGTATGGCTTAAAATTGCTGATTCGAGTGTGACGTTGGCTGCATTTGGGCAAGATGCAGCTGGTACAAGCAGTACAGCTGGAATGGCAGTCGATAAAGCAGATATCGATAGTAGCGCGGTTTGCACTTCAGTAACTGTTAATGATAACGTTGTCAATGCTGTGACCGCCTGTGCGGGGGAACCGGCGAGGGTTCCTTTGCCAAAGCGATCGCTGACGATCTGGCAGACCCTAGATGAAGACTGACGTTGTGATGCTGTTTCTGCACCATAGCTGAACACTAGTGGTAATGCCTGCGAGCGATACCGGCCACGTTAACAAGTTGCCTCGTGGATGGCACAAACGAGAGATAAGGCAATGCTGTCTGTTGATTAGCAAGGCTGGATTTAGTATGCAGAAAGGCATATAACTACTATGGTCGAGAACGCTACGAACCATGATGCATCCGCTGATAATCCTCGAAAGGGTCTGAGCAGTTGTGCACTGAAAATTATCGGCTTTCTACTGGTGATGGTTGGTACAGCAAGTACCGCTTTGCTGCAAGGGCAGATTGCTGATCTAGACAGTGCGAGCATCAGTGAACTGACCTATGCAGTGCTTACTGACGCTGTTTCATGGTGTGCAATACCTATCTATTCGTGGCTTCTCGTCAACGGTTTTCGTCATACGCATTCGCCGGGCTGGTATCTGGCGCGTCTGGCAATTCTTGCTGTGATCTCTGAAGTGCCGTACGATTTAGCGACTTCGCATTCGGTGTTCGATATGAGTTCACAAAACCCGGTGTGGGGATTATGTATTGCTTTAATCGTGCTGATTGTTCTTAATGCATTCCAGGGGCGCAGTGACGTGGCATCCTGGGGTATTCGCGTTGCAGTGCTGTTGGCTGCACTGATGTGGGTGTTCATGTTCAATGTAGGGGTGCGTCTCGGGCTGGTGAACGAGGGATTGCTTGTGCTGGCGTTTGCTTTGGTGTTTTGGTTGCTGCCGCGGCGCGAGAATACGATGATGTTTACTGCAGGCGCGCTTGGTGCTGTGACGTTTATTCTTCCGGCACTTGGTGTGATGATACTGCACTGGCGATCAAACCGTAAGGGTTACTCAGCTCCATGGGTGCAGTGGGTGTTTTATGTGATTTATCCGCTTCACCTGCTTGTTTTTGGTCTTATAGCTCTGTAGGAGAGTGCTGCCAGGGGGCCACTAAGAAAAAGGAACAGTGCTGTCTCCTCTCCTCTCCTCTCCTTCTTTTCTTTCCTCCCCTCCAAAAGTGTGGAGCGTTCGCATTGTAACGGATGTACGACACTAGCCATGTAGTAACGGCCACTGTTAGCCCACAGCATCTGAAAATCACCTGGAGTTTGCACTGGCCGTACAGCAGCGATCGCTGTACTTTCCGGCACGTTATGGACGAATGATGAGTCATTCAAGGTCATCGCAACACGTTTGCAAACGTTGTCA
>CAYQJZ010000019.1:13904-17905 GCA_964417995.1 uncultured Bifidobacterium sp. | reverse complement strand
GTCATCGCAACACGTTTGCAAACGTTGTCATATTGCAGTATTGTGTACGGCAGTTGACTACGCTGGCATCGTGTGTGGTGGCCTGTGTAATGCAGCCTCTCCACAATCCTGCGAGTCTTTTTACCGCGAGAAATCAACGACGATCCGCATCGACTACTTGGTCAGTATTGAGGAGCGTCACCAAAGCTGAGTTTGGTTTATCCAATACCGCGCTGATATAACAGAAAGCAGGACTAATGACAAGCAATGACGCTACCGCCTCCACGGCATCTGACGCGCAGTCCACGCTAACTCCTCACGAGGAAAGCCCCGCTCGTCTGGCTCGTCCATTGATTCGTTTAGCCAAAGCGTGTGGAGTCTCCACATCGTATATTGATCAACTCGGTACTTATGTAGAGATTCGTGACGACGTATTGGTGTCTGTGCTCGCCTCGCTAGGTGTTGATGCGTCAAATCCTGCGGCTATCAACCAGTCGCTACTGGAAGTTGATTGCCGTAGTCGTGCACAGCTGGTGACGCCAACTATTCTGGCGCTTACCGACCGTGCGAATACTGTGCCCGTTCGTTGCGCCGCCGAATCATTGATTTCAATTACTCTCACACTTGAAGATGGCACTGCTTACGCAGGTGATCTAACCACGCATGTACGAACCTGCAAAAAATGCGATTTTGGTGAGCAACTCGTACTCGATCTGCCACAAGACTTGCCAATCGGTTACCACACCCTGAGTGTGCAGGCCGGTGGTGTGCGTCGCAGTGCCACAGTTATCGTGGCTCCACCACGCATTGAGCTTCCCAAAGCTGTGCGCGAACGTCAACGTTGGGGTTGGATGACCCAGATGTATTCGGTGCGTTCAGCCGAATCATGGGGCGTTGGTGACTACGGTGATCTCAAGCAGCTTCTGCATGATGCCGGGCGCAAGTCGGGCGCCGACTTTATGCTCATCAACCCGATTCACGCAAGCGCACCAATTCCACCACTGCAACCTTCGCCATACTTGCCGGAGTCTCGCCGGTTCCTCAACGTCACGTATATTCGCCCACAAAATATTGCCGAATATGCCGAACTCGACGAGTCAGAACTCGCTGCCGTTACGGCTCTGCACGAATCCGTCGCCGCCCAGAACAACAGTGCCGACCCTCTTGACATTAATGCCGCATGGGAGGCAAAGCGTCAAGCGCTACGTATTATCTTCGCCAAGCCGCGAAGCAAGGAACGCGAAGAAAAATTTGAAGCGTTCAAACGCGCCGCAGGACCAGATCTCGACGCCTTTGCCACATGGTGCCTTGCTTTTGAACAGTGGGGTGCGCCATGGGAAGAAAATTCATGGTTCTTCCGCACATCCAAGTCCTCACCTGAGGTAGCTGACCTGGTGCGTGACCACCATGACGACTTTGAATTCCAACGGTGGCTGCAGTGGATTGCCGACGAACAGGTTGGTGCTGCGCAGCAGGCTGCCAAAGACTCCGGTATGGCGCTCGGTCTTATGCAAGACATGGCCGTGGGTGTGCACTCGCTGGGCGCGGATGTGTGGTGGAGTCCCGAACGCTTCGCCGATGGTGTAACGGTTGGCGCGCCTCCGGATTTCTACAATCAGCTTGGTCAGGATTGGGGCCAGCCGCCGTTTAGTCCGCAATACCTTGAACAGACCGGGTACAAGGTGTACCGCGAGATGGTACACAGCATGTTCGCTCATGCCGGCGCGCTACGTATTGATCATGTACTTGGCCTGTTCCGACTGTGGTGGATTCCGCGTGGTTGCACCGCTCGCGATGGCGCCTACGTTACCTACAACCATGAGGTAATGCTGTCGGTACTGGCAATCGAGGCAACGCGTGCCAACGGTGTGGTGATTGGTGAAGATCTGGGAACTGTACCGGAGTATGTCTCCAAAATTCTTGCCGACCACGGCGTGCTCGGTACGGTTGTCGAATGGTTCTCTCGTGAGAACAATTCGCCGAACGCTGGCGATCCGTATGCGCCGCCTACCGACTATCGAGAGTATGCGCTCGCCTCTGTAACGACGCACGATCTGCCACCAACTGCTGGTTATCTCAAGCTGGAGCACGTGGATTTACGTGAAAAGCTCAATCTGCTTAACGAGCCAGCTGAGAAATTCCGTGCTGAAGTACAAGGCGAAGTTGATGCCATGCTGAACTTGTTGGTGTCGCGCAAGTACCTGTCGCAAGCCGTTGTAGATGCTTTCCATGAGTCGGCCATGTCTGATTCTGATGCCAGCGCGGATCGTGAGATCATTATTCAACGCATTGTTGAGGCGATGCACGTTATGTTGCTGGATGCACCCTCAGTGTTGGTACAGGCTGCTCTGGTAGATGGCGTGGGTGAGCACCGTACACAAAATCAACCCGGTACAGGGTGGGAGTACCCGAACTGGCGTATTCCACTGGCGGATGAATACGGCAATGTTGTACACACCGACGAGGTGTTTTCACTGGAACGTGTGCAGTCGCTTGCTGCAGCGCTTAACAGTAGAAGGAGTTAATGGGCACAAGGTGGTGGTGCGTATGTTTGGCGCAATGAAGGATGGGCAGCACAAGTAATTGCGCCAAACATCGACTGGAATTGCTTATTGAAAATCTTCTCCCAGCAGCCACGCGGCATAGAGTGGAATACTGCGTATACCGTTATCTATACCGAAATTTTGGCGCTGATGCGCGCCATGTATGGGGGTTGGTAACGCTGTCTAAATGATTCGAGACTACGAGCAGTGACATTACGTCCTGACTTAACCTCAATAGGGATAACGTCTCCTTGCGTGGTTCTAGCAATGAACTCAACTTCAGCTTTGCTGGCTGTTCCCCAGTAATACACGGATGAATCAGAGGCTACAAGCTGCTGAAGTACGTAGTTTTCGGCCATGCCGCCACGAAATCCTGCGGATTTGCTAGCAGCAGGGTCAAGATCTTGCATAGTGGCTTCGTACTGGGAGGCAAGTAGGCCAACGTCGCTGGCATAGATTTTGAATGAACTACTGTTTTCAAAGCTGAGAGGGCGAAGGTGCATCATTTCAACTTTGCCGACAGGGAATGAATACTGTTCCCTCTTGATGGCAACTCCCGTTAGAAGTGGAAACTAATGTCAAATCATACACTTTTTTCCGGAAATAAATGTCAAATTTAACATTTATTTCCACTTGGAGAGTTCAGTGTGAGAGATTGTGAAACACCTATGACAACGTTTGCATTTTTTGATACGATGCTGCAGACAACGCATTACAGCGACGTAGAAGTCTTTGTGATGGCAAGTGTTGCCTGTGGCTGCAAGCATTGCACTGCCCTGTGGGTCGATGTGCCATGTTGCAGAACTGCGTGTTAGCGAACAGACATAAAAAGCATAGAAGAACATAGAGGAACACAGAAGGGCACAGAAGGGTACAGAAGGGTACAGAAGAAAAGCTTCAGTACACAGCAACAACAGCAAAATACGTCAAAACAATGCTCACAAAGCTTGCAAAACAAACAAAAGAAGGGGAGAGAATGACAGACACCATCGATCCGCGAACATTCGCCATCAATTCAGCACCGCTGCTGCGTAAGAATAACGTTATATGCGGCGACCACTGGCGCATTGGATTGATCACCGACTCACTTGTACGGTTTGAATGGTCAGACACTGGGGAATTTGAAGATCACCCAACACAAGTGGTTTACAACCGTGACTTCGGTGGCGATGTCTCGTTCACTCTGACTGAACGTGACGGCCGCATCATTATTAACACAGATGTGCTCACTATTGCCTACGATCAACGCCCGTTTAGCAAAGAGGGGCTGAGCGTTGTGGTCAAGGGCGTGCCGCTTACTCAATTCAATACGTGGCATTATGGGGATGAACCACGAGGCAACATGCGCGGCACTGCTCGCACATTGGATGAGGCGAACGGTGCTGTTCCACTCGACCTGGGCGTTGTTTCGCGTGACGGTTGGGCAGTACTCGACGATTCCGCATCAAACGTGCTGATTCAAGCCGATGAGATCAACGG
>CAYQJZ010000019.1:11413-13804 GCA_964417995.1 uncultured Bifidobacterium sp. | reverse complement strand
CAGTACTCGACGATTCCGCATCAAACGTGCTGATTCAAGCCGATGAGATCAACGGTGAACCCAACCCATTTGGCACATGGGTTATGCCTCGCGAGCATGCAGAAACTGATTTGTATTTCTTTGGTTACGGCCATCATTACATCGACTCTGTGCAGGCGTTCTATCAGTTAACAGGCCCGCAGCCGTTGCTACCACGTTTTGCACTCGGCAATTGGTGGAGTCGCTACTATCGCTACACACAAGACGAATATCTCGCATTGATGGATCGGTTTAAGGCCGAAGGTATTCCGTTCACTACGTCAGTGATTGATATGGATTGGCATCTGGTAGATGATGTGGATCCGAAGTACGGCATCGGTTGGACCGGATACACATGGAATGACAAACTCTTCCCCGATCATCAGGCGTTTCTGGCTGAACTACATAACCGTGGGTTAGCAACAACATTGAACGTACATCCACGAGACGGCGTGCGTGCTTTCGAAAAGCCCTACAACAAAGTCGCCCAAGCAGTCGGTGTTGATGCAGAACACGGAGAAGCTGTTGAGTTTGATCTAACCAATCGACGCTTTGTTGAAGCCTACTTTGATATGCACCACGAGCTAGAGGCCGAAGGCGTTGACTTCTGGTGGGTAGATTGGCAACAGGGCGGTGTTACCCGCCAACCCGGCCTCGACCCATTGTGGATACTTAACCACCTGCACTATCTCGACTCCGGCCGCGATGGACACTGGCCAATGACATTCTCTCGTTATGCTGGCCCCGGTTCTCACCGCTATCCAGTCGGTTTCTCTGGTGACTCAGTAATCACGTGGGATATGCTTCGATTCCAGCCATACTTCACTGCTACAGCCAGCAATATTGGCTACGGATGGTGGAGCCACGACATCGGCGGTCATATGCTCGGTATCCGCGATGAGGAACTCGAAGCACGCTGGTACCAATTCGGCGCTTTTAGTCCTATCAATCGCTTGCATTCCAGTAATTCACCATTCACAGCCAAAGAACCGTGGAGCTTCGAGTCAGCCGTACGTACCGCTACAATCAACGCCTTGCAGTTGCGCCACATGATGCTGCCATATCTATATACGATGAACCATCGTGCCACAGAACAAGGGCGTCCGCTCATTGAACCAATGTACTGGCAATCACCCGAAAGTTTTGATGCCTACGAGATGGTTAACGAATATCGTTTCGGCACTGAACTGTTGGTTGCACCCATTGTTGACCCTAACGATACGGCAGCACGATTAGGCAAAGCCGACGTTTGGCTACCACAAGGCGAATGGTTTGACCTTTTCGATGGACGACGCTACGTTTCTTCACCGGATAGTGGTCGACGTATTGCCGTCTGGCGCACCATTGACCGAATTCCTGTTTTTGCCAAAGCCGGCGGCATTGTGCCGATGCAACAAGAACTTAGTGATGGTGACGATGTGAACTCCATTGCTAATCCGGAGGCTATGCGTGTCATTGTGTTTCCTGGTGCTGACGGAACGTTTACATTACGCGAAGATGGCAACACCTTCGGTGCTGAGTCTGCTGACACCGCGTTGAGCTGGTGCTGGCGTGCAGATGATGGAGCTAGCACATTCACCGTTGCTGGAGTTAGCGGGAATACGGAGGTTGTGCCGCAGCATCGACAGTGGACGCTGGTATTTCGCGGTGTTGCACCATTAGCTGGTGCATCATGTGTGATTACAGTTGGTGGCGTTGATGTTATCGACGGAAATGGTACAGTCGCCGACAACGTCTCTCTTGGTTACGATGAGCAAACACTAAGCCTGCATATCACGGTCAGCGACGTACCCAGCGCTGCAAGTCTAACTGTGACATTCCCTGAGGGGTTGGCATTTGCTGACAATCCTGTTCAGCAGGATGTTCTTGACATACTAATGCGTGCGCAGATGTACAACCTCACTAAAGAAAAGGCTTATATGGCAGTACAAGAACTTGGTGTTGGTGCGATTGGTGCGTTGCATACGCTGGAAGTGGAACCGCGTGACGATAATGACTTTATCATTTCACACATGCCTCAAGCGGTGGAGTCTGCACTGGAAGAGGTGCTGGTGCGCAGCCTGCCGGTTACATGATCAGATTGGTTGGGCACGTACCCAGGTCTTCCAGTAGTTGATTGTTTACCAGATGGAGAGAATGGGTGGGGTTGAGAACGAGGGTATATTCGCGTTTGTTGGGGGGGCAGAACTTGTATGTCTGACGGATTCGTCGATGCCAGACGCGATGGATCCATTAGCGAATTACCGCTGAGATAAACGACGTCTCCAGGAAAAGGGAGGTGAGATTAGGAAGTGAGTAGTAGGGGTTGTTAGCTGCGCAAAAAGCAGGATAATACACGCTGCAGTTGCAGTTTGTCGGATTTACGGATATATT
>CAYQJZ010000019.1:9886-11313 GCA_964417995.1 uncultured Bifidobacterium sp. | reverse complement strand
GTGAAATCTAAGACCGCGCCAGCAAGTTCAACCTCATGTGAAAGATCCGGGTCAGCGCTGAGTAAAGTTTGCGCTCGTTCCCGCGCGTCCGCAATCATGTGTGCATCTTGAACCACTCGCAACAGTTTCAAGCTTGAGCGGCCGCCAGACTGTGCGTCTCCCAACACATCGCCTGCACCGCGCAATTGTAAATCGGCTTCCGCAATCTGTGCGCCGTCTGTGGTGTCGCGAATTACTGACAGACGCTGTTCTCCGAGACTTCCTGCCTCGGCGCGTGATACAAGGAACGCCCAACTAGGTGTGCCACCGCGGCCTACACGTCCGCGAAGCTGATGTAACTGCGACAATCCAAATCTGTCGGCATCAAATATAACGATGCAGCTGGCTTGTGGCACGTCAACACCTACTTCGATCACCGTGGTTGCAACAAGAATTGGAGTTTTACCGCTGGCAAAATCCTCCATTACGCGCTGCTTGGTGTCGTCGTCATCACGCCCTGTCAGTGTGGCAAATTGGATGCCCTGGAACTGCGGAAGTTTCGACAATCGTTCTGCAATCTGTGTCACTGAATGCAACGGTAATGCAGACGTATCTGTAACTGCCTCAACGGTTTCGTTAACTGTGTCGATTTCAGCTTCGGTGTCATTATTCGACTCATCAATGCGTGCACAAACTACGTAGGCACGTTCGCCTGCTTCGATGCGTTGGCGGATATGAGCAAACATTGATGCCATCGTGTTTCCGTCTGCTTCCGGTACTACCACAGTACGAATCGGTTTACGCCCTCCGGGTAGTTCAGTGAGCCATGAAATATCAAGGTCTCCGAACCATGTCATTGCTGCTGTACGGGGAATCGGCGTGGCTGTCATAACCAAGAGGTGTGGCACAGTGCCTGATATTGATGCAGTTCGTAGGCTTTCGCGTTGTTCAACACCAAAACGATGCTGCTCATCGATTACTGCCAAGGAGAGATTTGGCGCTTGGAACGTTGACGAGAACGCAGCATGTGTGGCAACAACTATGCACGGCTCGCCGCTGGCAATGCTGGCCAATGCTCGGCGTCGCGCAGCTAATCTCATACCACCTGTGAGCAGAATTACAGGTGGTATAGGGGGATTGGTGGACTGGATAGGGGTGCTGTTGTTATGGACGTCGCTGCCAGTATTGTCAGCAGTATCGTCGGCAGTATTGTCTACAGCATCGTCGGTATTGCCGTTGGTAATGTCGACGACGTTATTGGCATCTTTACCGTTACTGGTGCTGTCACTCCCCGTGCTGTTATTCTCCTGAGGGTTGTAAAGTCTTTCCAGCATGTTGCTAATCGTTTGATAATGCTGCTCGGCCAGTACTTGTGTAGGTGCCACTAATACGGTCTGACCGCCGGAGCCTGTGGCCTGCAACATTGCTGCCACGGCTACTACGGTTTT
>CAYQJZ010000019.1:6748-9786 GCA_964417995.1 uncultured Bifidobacterium sp. | reverse complement strand
CTGATCGCCTGCCAAAACGATGCTGTGCTCTGAGGATTATGAACGGCTGCGAACGCTTCCGCACGATGCATTAAAGATTTGTCGGCGCGAATCGACTCAGGTAGAACGTCAGGAATGGCAGTTGTTAAGGATTGCCACATTAGAGGGGAGTCAGCGTTTAATAACGAGGGTTCGTTAGGGGAGTGTGATACAGAAGACGTGGCGTTTTCTAGTGGTGCAGAAAGGCCTTTGCCGGTTGTGTGAGAGGTTTTTGCAATGCCGGTTGCGTGTGCGGTCGCAGCCGCAGTAGTAGCACTGCCCGCTGCATTATCCGTCATCAGGCGCAGAAAACCAAGAATGGAATCGTGAATATGGTCGCTAGATATTCGCGAACTGGCGTGATACACCGGTCGCGGACGGCAAACGCGTTGCAGGCCTTCATCCGCAGTGGAAACATCAAATTTCATACCAGATGTTGTGTCTGCATCAGGGGTACCTATAGTAAGAACTTCAGGGTGAGTGAATTGCAGCTGATCGTTGAACACAGTCGGTTGCCCGCACACCACTACGTGAGCCCCTTGCTTGAGTCGTTTACTCATCCAATCCACATATTGTTTTTTGTACGAGAAGAACACCAGTCGTGCTACAGCCCCAGGCTTTTTCTGCGACGCAGCGAATAAGGAATCATCAGCTACCGCTTCAAGTCGGTAGCCGCGCCGAGCATTCATGGGAACAACACGTAATGAACGGATTTCAGCAGCAAACGCCATTGGTTCGCCGATTTTTGCTTCACGAAGTGTGCACAGCGGCACAGGTTCGGTAACGCGAAACGGGTAATACGTGAGTGCATCGCCGATTGTTACCATGCCCAGCGATTTAAGAGCGCCGACACGTCGTCTATTTGTCATCACTGACGAAATCGGAGTGCCCCACGTAACGCTCATAAACCCCTATTGTTCCTATTCGTCGAGACAGTGGAGTACAGAGAGCGCCGCACATGAACCCCGCGACACGCCATTAACGCCCTCCCCCCCCTTAAGGGTTTTTGAGAAGAGATAAGGGGTGTCGACGATGATGTTCCTGAGGCTCTGATAACCCCGATACACTAGGCGTTGCCAGTGGTGACATCATCTGCCACGGGGTGCTGAAGGGAAAATATTGGGTGGGTATCAGTAAATAGCACGTATTGAGAGAAGAAGCACGCATAAACCACCAAGCAATTCATCTCCCTAAGACTTTGGCTTAGCCCCGGGCTGAAGCCGATGTTGACGCCACATAGGCGGCATGTCAAGATATGACAGCCGTTCCATCCGGCACACGGATGGAACAGTAATAAGGAGTGCACAATAATGATTCCGCAGACCGGCGTTATGGCAACAATGCCGCTGATTAACGCCATTATTCCGGTTGTTTCGGCTGCGGCCACTACAGCGACCACAGGTTGTAGTCAGAGCTGACCAGTGATCTGCGTTCCTAAAAGCAGACAAGGCAAGTGCGATACCGCATTCGCTGTTACTAACTCCCGAAAAAGCTGATAAAGGGATGTGACAGTCAAATTTTTAGCGCAATTCGGCGCGCTTCAGCATGGAACTTAAGGACAAGGAATCATGAGGCAAGGCAAATTTACAGCGAAGGAGCGCGCATATTTGATGTCGCTGCCCGCAGTTGAGACAGTGACCCAAGGGCGCATCTTCTACGCCGAAGAGTTCAAAGTTGATTGTATGCGCCGGTATCATGCAGGCGATTCGCCGGTGATGATTTTTGGTGAGGCAGGTTTGTACTCTTCACTGATTGGGTACAAGAGGATTGAGCGGTGTATTGCACGCTGGCGTGAAGACGAGAAATCAGGTCGGCTGCAGCTTGCTCAGACTGACAGTATCGAAATATTTGCTGTGACAGCGCACAAGAGTGATTTGTTCGTGAACGTGATGACCGACATGGAACGAGACGGCGATATTGATGTGTTGGATTCAGGATGTGCTGACTGTTTGCGTGTTCAAGCAAGCAGTGGTGGTCAGAGAGATTTGAATGTAGAGCACAATCGATGTGATGAAGTGAGTGATAGCGGGCACGGCAGTGAATGTGACTACGATGATGTCCACAGTGTTACTCAGGAACAGTGGTGGATTTCCGAGCAGACATCAGCAATTGATGAGCGTGACCTCAGTGATTTGGTTCTGATGCGATATGAGAGTCGGCTGCGTTTGTTGGAAGGACGCCTGGGCGAGATAATCGAACGTGTTGCAGACTTAGAACATGAATTCCATCAGCGGTGATGGCACTGATGACAGTGACAGTTTTGTTGATGCTCTATGCCAGCAAACGTACGAAGAACAACTGCCCAATAGAACCTCTTTCTGAGCAACATACGTTGTTATGTGCTGGCTGAGGCGTAGAGGCAGCAGAGATAATGAACATATGCGAATTATTGCGGGGCGATTTAAAGGTCTGGAACTCAAAGCGCCAAAAACAGGTACACGGCCAACAACCGACCGAACCAAAGAAGCTATTTTTTCGCGTTTAGAATCATGGGGGGTGTTGGATGACTCGCGCATTCTTGACTTGTTTGCCGGCACTGGAGCATTGGGAGTAGAAGCACTGTCCCGTGGGGCTCGAGAGTTGGTTGCTGTGGAATCGGCATCCCAGGCTGCCAAGCTGATTTCTGCAACTTTCTCTAACTTGAAACGTCAGCGCCTGTGGGAAAACACTATGAGTGCAACTCTTGTACGTAAGCGTGCTGAACAGTATGTGCCCACAGTAGAACATGAGACTTCTACTACAGGCATCACTACCAGTCCCCACGTCTCCTTCGATGTTATCTTTATTGACCCCCCATATGCCTTCACTACCGAGGCGTGTGAGTTGCTGATGAACGGTCTTGTGACTTCAGGCATGGCAACAGAACGTTCCGTTATTGTTTTAGAACGTTCAACTCGCAGTGAAGCTCCAACCTTGCCAACTGGATGGCAAATCACCGACCGTCGTGATTACGGTGAAACCGCTGTGTTCTACATTGAAGCGATTGAAGTAGCACCTGTTGATGATGCTCATTAGTACAG
>CAYQJZ010000019.1:0-6648 GCA_964417995.1 uncultured Bifidobacterium sp. | reverse complement strand
AGCAGCTATGCACGTAGTGGCGCGACCCAAGCAACATAGTCACTTTAAGTTCGCCAAGATTTTGACTTGCCGTGCCAATAATTCACTAGAACGACGAATTGCAGTCGATCAGCGTATGCTTTCGCCCCTTAGCGTGATTGCCGGGATATCCCCGAACCAGCCAATTGGCCGGTTCGATCGCGTACAACGAGCGAAAGAGGCAAGTAGTGAAGAAGCACAAAGCGCTAAAAGGAGCGCTCGCCGCAGTTCTCGCCCTCGCCACTATGGCAGGAACAACTAGCATGGCCTACGCTGCAGATGGTAAGTCAGCCGAGGAATTAGCAGAACACGGCGGCGCTCAGCGCATCGCCACTATTGGCAACGAGAACGCTAAAAATGTCATTCTCTTTATTGGCGACGGCATGGGAGATTCTGAAATTACCGTCGCTCGCAACTATCTACACGGAGCCAGTGGTTCATTCGATGGTCTTGATGCCATCGGCCAAGCAAGCACCTATGGTGATGACAGTGTTGGCACTGGTCAGTACACCACCTATTCTCTTGGCAGCGGTATTGAAGATAAAGGAACCCCAACCGTTACATCGGTAACTGACTCTGCTGCTTCCGCTTCTGCTTGGGCAACCGGCACCAAAACCTACAACAATGCTGTGGATGTAGACGCTTATGGTACTCCACAGCTGAACCTGACCGAATTAGCTAAAGCCGCAGGCAAGGCCACCGGCAACGTCACCACCTCAGAAATTCAGGACGCGACCCCAGCTGCGCAGATGTCTCACTCGACGCTACGTTCTTGCTACGGGCCGCAGGGCAAAACCACTGATGGTGAATCCAGCAATGCTGACGCGAGTTGTGAGGCGTCTCAGCTTAAAGAAAACGGTGGCATCGGTTCCATCTCTGAGCAGCTTCTTGACACTCGAGCTGATGTGACGCTCGGTGGCGGCAATGGCTATTTCAACCAGGTGGTGCAGGGCGGTGAGTACGAAGGTATGACCCTTGCTGAACAGGCAGAAGCCATGGGTTATCAGTACATCACTGATCCGGAAGATCTTGACAGCATCGAAGCAGCTGATCAAGATACACCGTTGCTTGGTTT
This sequence comes from uncultured Bifidobacterium sp., assembly GCA_964417995.1. Classification (GTDB taxonomy): domain Bacteria; phylum Actinomycetota; class Actinomycetes; order Actinomycetales; family Bifidobacteriaceae; genus Bifidobacterium. The sequence continues at coordinate 5,555 of CAYQJZ010000019.1, read as the reverse complement.
GTTTGCTTCCGGTAACCTGCCAACAAAGTACAGTTCGTCTGTTGCTACTCCACAAGATGAGAGCAAAGACGCCAATCCGATTACCTGCCAAGAGAATCCTGAATGGCTCGGTAACAGCGGTGTATCTCTGGCTGATATGACCTCAAAGGCTATCGATCTGCTTTCGGCGAATGAAAATGGACAGGAGAACGGTTACTTCCTACAGGTTGAAGCCGCGTCCATCGACAAGCAGGATCACAACGCCAACGCGTGCGGTCAGATTGGTGAAACCGACGACCTTGACCAAGCCATTGCCGCTGCGTTGGAGAAGGTTGATCTGAGCGAAACCCTGATTATTGTGACCGCAGACCACGCTCACACCAGTCAGATTGTTGAAGAGCAGCCAGCTTACGCACTGAGCACCGTACTGCAGTCCCCTGTTGACGGTTCGATAATCACTGTCTCTTATGGCACATCTTCTGATCAAATGTATGCCGATGATGAGAACGCCAGCTTCGATGAGATTGAAAGCTCGATGTCTCACACTGGTACGCAACTGCGTATTGCTGCCTCTGGTCCCGGAGCGGAACGCGTAACAGGCCTTACTGATCAAACTGATAACTTCTATACGATTGCTGGAGTGCTCGGCTTGGCCACAACAAGCGAGGAGATTGCGGCGCTTTCAGACAATGCAGACGCGAACCTTGTTATTGATAACGACGGGCAACGAATAGAATTCAGCGGGTTTAACGGCGACGCGTCGGTGAGTTATACCGTGACTGACACGGCAACTAGCAATGTACTCGTTGATTCCAGCAGCAGTTCTAGTGATCCCTCCGGTGTTTCCGGTGTTCGTGTTAAGACCACACAGACGATGAGTATTGATCTAACTGATCAACTTACGGAAGGTAACACTTACTCGGTAACAATCACTGGTCTACAGTCTGGCAAGGTGGTGACCAAAGAGTTCCAGGTGTCTACCACTCCAGGCAGTTCCACTGTGATTGAAGGCGAGAGCGTGGATAACGGTACCGCTACAGCGAGCGATGATGAAACCAATATTGGTGGTGTACTCGGTAAAACCGGTAGTGCAATGCTGGCAATCGTCATCGTGGTGGCAGCATTGGTAGCTAGTGCGCTGGCACTGAAGCGAATCAAGAATCGTCAGTAGAAGACTGCTAGCAGCACAGCAGATAGTCGAAATAAGTAAATGAATTACTGTTGCTGAATGTTCTGTTGCTCAAAGACTGCGTTTTGCGTAGTCGCGGTACCCACTGTTAAGGGTGGGTTTAAGGGTCAGTATCCATTATGGGTGCTGACCCTCCTATTTGTTTGAATAATTAGGTTTTGACCTTTGTTCACCCCTGACCCTTAACCTCCTGAGTCGTCTTTGGATTCGTATTGATAATCCATGCAGTCAGAAGAATTTTGAACTCTGATCCAATTTGTTAATCAAAACCACTATTAATCGCATTGGTTGCAAACAATCAAAACAACTGCGGAAGTTGAGGGACTACGGCACAATAGAGCGTATGGCTTCTAAAGGTAAACCCTCACCGCGCTCATCAGTTCGACCGTTGTCTGATCAGCAAGTAACGCGTCTTGATAGCAAATATCACCTTGTAGATCCGACTCGTTACTATCCGACTGGCCCGCGTACTCCCAACACGGCGGAAATCAACGCGCAAAATCCTAAAGCTACTGAGCGTTTGTTAGAAGGTGTCTCCAAGGTGTTGCGTAACCGCAGCAAGGTTCAGGCATGGGGGTTGGAGAACGTGCCAGAAACCGGCCCGTTTATCACTGCTGCATCTCATGTGACAATGTACGACGTATTCGTGCCAATGACGAGTCTGTTTCATATGGGACGCCGTCCGCGATATATGGCCAAAGCTGAAATGGCACACTGGCCGGTGATTGGCAAATGGTTCCAGCTTGTTGGTATGCAGCCTGTTCCACGTGGAACAGGACAGGCACGAGCCATTGAAGAAGAGTCGATCAGGATTATCACGTCTGGTCGTCCGCTGACTATCTGGCCAGAAGGTACAGTAACGCGTGATCCGAAGAAATGGGTAATGAGCCTGAAACCAGGGTTAGGCTATATCGCGTTGGAATCATCACGTCGGCTCGGTCGTCAGATACCAATTTTCTGTGCTATCACATGGGGGGCTGCAAGCATCAATCATTTATGGCCATGGCCGCGTAAAAACGTTGTGATGTGTTACGACGCACAGCTAGATTACGGTGATCTGCTCGCAAATACAGATCAATGGGGAGAAGAGCCACCTACTGAACTCGTTGATGAATTAACAATGCGTGTGCTGCGGCGAATGAACGAAATTATGTCGGAAATTCGTGGTGAAGATATGCCAAAAGAAGGTTACTGGGATTACCGTTATATGCGCCGCCATCAGTGGTAAAAAATAATTGGTCTGTGCTGGTAGTGTGCGCTACAACTTATCGCGATATGAGGTGCAGGGGTGACTGTAGGATGGCCGTCTGGATTATCTGAAGAATGGCAGCAAAGGAGCGTGCGATGAAGATCACGGTTTTGGGTGCGGGAGCCTGGGGAACAGCATTCGGACAAGTGTTGGCCGACGCCGGTAACGACGTAATGATGTGGGGCATCGAACCCGAAATCGTGGAAAGTATTCGCGACCATCATCACAACGCTGTACGCCTACCCAGCGTTGAACGTCTACCAGATAACATGACCGCCACCAGCGATCGCGCAGAGGCCGTAAAAGAAGCAGAAATCGTGGTTATTTCTATCGCTGCACAAGCCGCGCGTAAGGCACTGGAACCGTTCCGTGACCTCATTCCTGAGAACGCAATTGTAGCGTCGCTTATGAAAGGTATTGAACGCAGTACTGGCAAACGAATGGACGAAGTCGTACGCGAGACGCTTGACCTGCCAGAAGAACGCTTTGCTGCCGTATCTGGGCCAAACCTCAGCAAAGAGGTTGCTGCACGCGAACCAGCGGCTACTGTGGTGGCTTGCACAAATATCACCAATGCGCGCATTGTTGCTAACGCGTGTGCCACACATTATTTCAAGTCGTTTGTCAGCACCGATGTTGTCGGGCTGGAAATGTGTGGTTCATTAAAGAATGTGATCGCGCTCGCTGTTGGTATGGTGCGTGGTGCCGGGTACGGCGAGAACACTGCTGCAATGATTGAAACTCGTGGATTAGCAGAAATGACGGCGCTTGGTGAGGCTGTTGGCGCTGATTCAAAGACCTTCCGGGGATTGGCTGGCGTGGGTGATTTGATTGCCACCTGTGGCTCGCCGCTAAGCCGTAATTACACGTTTGGTGCAAACTTGGGTAAGGGCATGAGCGTCGAAGAAGCCACGCGCGTAAGTAATGGTGTGGCAGAAGGTGTATCCACCACTGATGCTGTAGTAAGCCTTGGTAAGCAGTTGGGTGTTGAAACGCCTTTGGCTACGGCAATGAGTCATGTGCTTGACAATGGCATCAGCTGTAGTGAGATGCTTGCTGAGTTGATTGGTAGCGACATCACTGAAGAGTAAATAATCACCCGCACTGAGGTAGGAGAAGGACTGACAGGAATGACCAAAAAGCGCGTTGTAGTGTTGTACGGCGGTAAAGCTGACGAGCACCCCATTTCCTGCATTTCGACAGCTGGGGTGCTTAAAGCAATGGATACTGAGCGCTTTGAACCAGTCCCGGTAGGTATTACCAAGAGCGGCCAGTGGATTGTTGATGGAGAGGATCCTCGCAGTTGGAACCTTGATGGCGGCACGTTGCCTGAGGTTGTGCCTGTTGAAGGAGCACGTCGTGTAGTGCTCGATATGGCGTCTGGCCAAGATGGGTTTTTTGTGCGCGAGCCGGATGGTAGTCTCACGTCGCTTGGTCATATCGATGCTGTATTACCGGTGTTGCATGGTCCTTTTGGTGAGGATGGCACTGTACAGGGCTTGCTGGAGATGATGAACGTACCGTATGTGGGGTGTGGTGTGTTCGCATCTGCTGCTTGTATGGATAAGCATTACACCAAAGTGTTGCTGCAAGCTGCGGGAATACCTGTTGCACCGGGTATTACATTAGATACGCGTGATTACGACGCTGCGAATGAGTTTGCTGCTAATGGTGAAACACTGCTTGCGCAGGTTAAGCAGGCTGGTTTGCGTTATCCGTTATTCGTTAAACCATCGCGTGCCGGTTCCAGTTTCGGTGTGACCAAAGTAGAAGCCGAAGGTGACGCTTACGCATTGGCGGCTGCTGTATTTGAAGCGTCACAGCATGATTGGCGTGTACTTATTGAGCAAGGCATTGATGCGCGTGAAGTGGAGTGTGCTGTACTGTGTCCGAAGCCGGGTGATGAGCCGAAAGCCAGCTGGCCGGGTGAAATTGTGCTCGATCGTCGTGCCGAGGGTGATGACGAACAGTTCTACGATTTTGACAGTAAATACATGGACTCCAAGGCTTCGCACGTTGAAGTTCCTGCTTCTCTGCCAGAAGAGACGCTACAACGTGTACGCCAAACCGCGATAAAAGCGTTCCGAGCGGTGGATGCTACCGGTTTAAGCCGCGTAGACAGTTTTGTAACGCCTGACGGTGAGATTATGATCAACGAAATCAACACCATGCCTGGCTTTACGCCAATTTCTATGTATCCCAAGGCGTGGGAGGCGACTGGTTTGAATTACACCGATCTGATTACCACTCTGATCGAAGGCGTTCTGTAGCCGTCAGTACGGTTGGAAAACAAGTGGAATAACACAGTCGAAGCGTCATTATCGATGGTGATTACTGCAATATATAGTGGTGCTGCGCTGTTCATTTCTCATTGTGTTCGAGAAACAGGAGGTAATAAACCTGCTGCAAGGTTTAATTCACTGTAAGGCTGAGGTTGCCGAATAAGCGATGTGCGCATACTGTTTTACAGACCTGTCACAGTTCTCGCAGATTTCTTTGAGGAACACGCAGAGTTTCCTCCAAGAATGGAGCGCTTATATGAATCGTGTCAGCAGTTACACCTGCGGGCGAGGTTCCTGGCAGAACCCCATAACTGAACCCTTCTTCTCTCTTCTCTCTCAACCCGGCGGAGCGACCGCCGGGTTTTCTCTATTTGACCCTTAAGCCTAAATAATAAAGAGGGAAGCGTGAAAGGGACTATTCCTAGGCGTGGTGACGCGATTGTGGGCTAGGTAAAGAGGGTCAAGTAAAGAATTATGTGATCGAAGGTTCATCACTCAAAGCCTTATCAAATAGATCGAGACTAGCTAAACACTTTCTTGCCCTATAAGCCGAATAGCTTGTTGGTGTTTGTTTGGTGTTTCGTTTTGTGGGCGAAGGGTGGTTGTTTTGTGACGTGTCAGGCTCGCTTTAATACCCTTTAGTGTGGGTTCGTTTTGATGCTCCCTAATGCTCCTAGTGTAGGTTTGCTTTATGTCGCTGATGTGGGTTCGTTCTGTAACCCCGTTTTATACCCCCTACGTGGGGTTTGTCTTGTGGTCTTCTGTGGGTTTTGTGGTTTGGTTGGTTTTGAGCTGCTTGTGGTTTTGAGCGTGTTCAAATCGCTTTTCTTTCTAGTCTGTCTGATTGTTTGTTTGT
>CAYQJZ010000018.1:33985-36733 GCA_964417995.1 uncultured Bifidobacterium sp. | reverse complement strand
ACTACGTCTACGTTGCAACAGACAGCAGGTAATCGTTTAGGTATGAGTTCGCGTCAAACAATGCGTGCAGCGCAGGGATTGTACGAGAACGGCTACATCACGTATATGCGTACTGATTCGGTAACGCTGTCTCAGGAAGCAATTAGTGCGGCTCGTGGCGCGGTGGAACAGCATTTTGGTAAGGCATTTTTATCTGGCGCGCCGAAACAGTATGCTACACGTACGGCTGGTGCACAGGAGGCTCACGAATGTATTCGCCCTGCTGGCGCGCACTTCCGTGATCCTGCGGAATTGGCTACAAAAGTACCGGCCGATCAACTTAAGCTGTACACGCTGATTTGGCAGCGCACACTCGCTTCGCAAATGGCTGATGCTACCGGTTCAACCGCAACTGTGCGTCTGTCTGCTCCAGCTGGGAGCAAAGGTGAAGCTATTTTTCAGGCGTCGGGCACGGTTATTGAGTTCCCGGGCTTTATGAAGGCTACTGGTGAAGGCAAGCGTGGTTCCGAGTCTGCGAATGCGGCGAAGGTTGCGAACGACGGTGCTAAAGCTGACGGGCGTGCGCGCACTGATGAGAATGTGTCCCTGCCGTCAATGACTACAGGCGATGTGTTGCACGCCAGCCGTGTTGAGGCTGACGGGCATGAAACGCAGCCTCCTGCACGTTACACTGAGGCATCGCTAGTGCGAACACTTGAAGCCAAAGAGATTGGCCGTCCGTCAACCTACGCCAGCATTATCTCCACGATTATTGATCGTGGGTATGTGTATGAGCGTGGCCGTGCGTTGATTCCCTCGTGGTTAGCGTTCGCAGTGACTAATTTATTGGAAACAAAGTTCCCGAAGTACGTTGATTATCAGTTCACCGCCGATATGGAGAACGGTCTTGACCAGATCGCGCATGGTCAAGAGAGCGGTAAGGAGTGGTTAACACGCTTCTACTTCGGTTCTGGTGACGGTACAGCAGTCAATGTTGACGAGGCTCATGCTGGTTTGCAACAGCAGGTTGCTCAACTTGGCGAGATCGACGCGCGTGCCATCAACACCATTGATATTGGTGACGGGTTGCATGTACGCGTTGGCCGTTATGGTCCGTATTTAGAAGACACCACCAACCTTGATGCAGAGGGTAACCCCAAGCGTGCGTCTTTACCAGACACACTTGCTCCAGACGAGTTAACTGTTGAAGTTGGCCGTCAGTTGATCGACGAGAATTCTGGTGGACCTCGTGTACTCGGTACCGACCCTGCTACTGGTGGCGCTGTTGAAGTACGAACAGGCCGATTTGGCCCCTATGTGGCACTTGTTCCACCTGAAGAAACCTCCGAGAACGCAGAATCTTCTGCATCAGCAGCTACAACGTCGGGTAAAACCACCAGTAAGCGTGGTTCGAGCAAGTCGGCTGCGCCCAGGCCAAAGATGGCATCGCTGTTCAAAACGATGACACCAGAAACAATCACCTTAGATGATGCGCTCAAATTGTTGAGTCTGCCGCGTGAAGTGGGAACGATTGAGCAAACAGATAGCACAACTGGAGAGGTCTCAACAGCAACTATTACCGCCAACAATGGTCGCTACGGTCCGTATCTGACCAAAACTGCAGCTGATGGCAGTACAGAAACACGCTCATTGAGCAGTGAGGACGAAATCTTCACCGTTGATGTAGTGAAGGCACAAGAGTTATTTGCTCAGCCCAAGTATGGGCGCGGGCGTGGTCGCAGTGCTGCTAAGCCGCCGCTGCGTGAACTTGGTCCCGATCCAGACACCGGCAAGCCAGTCACTATTAAAGACGGCTTCTACGGCATGTACATCACCGATGGTGAAACGAACCGTACATTGCCCAAACAGTACACAGCTGAGTCGATTGAACCGGAAGAAGCTTTCCGTCTGCTTGCTGAGAAACGTGCAGCAGGTCCGTCCAAGCGTCGTACTCGTCGCTCGTCAACGGCTAAAAAGTCCACAGCTAAGAAGACGACAAGCAAATCCGCTAAGTCAACAAAATCCACTGCAAAGAAGTCAGCAACCGCAAAAACTGCCACAAAAGCTGCGGCTGGCAAATCTACGTCAGTCAAAACTACAACTACCCGCAAAACGGCTACGACCACAGAATAGTCAATAGTAGGGAGAGCCTGCTTGCATGTGTTACTGACAATCGTGGCGGGCTTGTGAGTAGGTGACTGCTGCGTGCTGTTGCCAGTTCTGTTGCTGTTTAGCTGATTGGCGGTATGTACGCCATGTACGCTGGGGTACACGTGTGTGAAAGAGGTGTGTGATGGCAGGGCTGTTCATCTCGTTTGAAGGTGTTGACGGTGTAGGTAAAACTACGCAAGTCAAACGATTGTGTGATTACGCTACTTCAGCGGGGTACAGCGTTGTTATCACGCGTGAACCTGGCGGTACGCCGTTAGGTGTAGCGTTGCGTCGCCTGCTGTTGCATGGTGTAGAGGGCAGTACAACAGATATTGCGCCGCGTGCTGAAGCATTGATTTTTGCTGCTGACCGGGCACAGCATGTTGCTGAAACAATTCGTCCAGCGTTGAGTCGGGGAGCGATTGTGATTACTGATCGTTATCTCGACTCGTCGCTTGCCTATCAGGCTGGTGGTCGAGAACTCACGGTGGACGAGGTACGCGCTTTGAGCATGTGGGCCACACATGATTTGCTACCAGACCGTACATACGTGCTGGATATGGATCCGTCTGCGGCACATAGTCGGTTAACGCATGGTGCAGATCGTATGGAGTCAGC
>CAYQJZ010000018.1:3621-33885 GCA_964417995.1 uncultured Bifidobacterium sp. | reverse complement strand
ATCCGTCTGCGGCACATAGTCGGTTAACGCATGGTGCAGATCGTATGGAGTCAGCTGGCGATGATTTTCAAGAACGGACGCGTCGCGCGTTCTGCACGATGGCCAAAATAGAGCAGCAACGATTCCGTGTTATCAATGCGGAACAGAATGTGGATGCTGTATTCCAAGAGATTCGCACGGATTTCGATCAGCTGCTTGCTGCCCACCAACCCTCCCTACAAGGGGGTACGGCACATGCTGAACCCTCCTCACATGGGGGAATGCAATGAGCGTGTGGAACAGCATTGTCGGCCAGCAACAAGTTGTAGAACAATTATCAGCAGTAGCTGCTGGAGATCCGCGAGCTATTGCACAGTCGTGGCTTATTTGCGGGCCTCCCGGTTCAGGTCGATCAAATATGGCTCGTGCCTTCGCGGCCGCATTAGAAAGCCCCGATCATGGTTTAGGGGATGAATTAACACCTGTGAGCCGCCAAGTGTTAGCGGGTAGTCACCCCGACGTCACTGTGCTCGCCACGGACAAAGTAACCATCAGTATTGACGAAGTGCGCAGCCTTATCGCCACTTCTGAACAAATGCCCAGTACCGCACCGTGGCGAATCATCATCATTGAAGACGTTGACCGTATGCTCGAACGCACTACCAATGTGCTGCTTAAGGAAATCGAGGAGCCCAGCGAGCACACTATCTGGCTACTTTGCGCTCCAAGTGCACAAGACGTGCTCCCCACTATTCGTTCACGTACGCGAATAGTGAATCTTGCTGTACCGTCGGCACAGGCGGTGGCTGAGTTTTTGCAGAAAAAAGGGTATGAACCGCATCTTGCTGAACGTGCCGCGCGTTTGGCTGAGGGGCATATTGGTGTGGCTGAACTGTATGCCAAAAATGCTGTTGAAGTAGCGGGGAAACAACAGGAGAACAAGTCTGGTAAACCCGGCAATCCCAGCAAGACCGGTAAATCCAGTAAGGCAGGGAAAGCGTCTCCCAAGCGCAGTAGTAGTGAAAAAAGCTTGTTAGAGCAGCGTGACGATCTTGTTGTCGGCGTACTCAATCTGCAACGTGCCTCTGACGCAGTGCTATTGGCAGGGTCTTTGATTGCTGACGCGCAACAACAGGCAACAGAAGAAGTAGAAAACCGTGCGGCTGAAGCGCAGTCTGAATTTCGACGCGTTAACGGCTTGGAAGAAAACGACAGAATCCCACCTGCTTTACGCAGCGCCTACAATGCACTCGCTAAAAAAGACGAGCTTAAACGCCGTGCAACGCGGCGCAGTCGTGATGTGCTGGATCGTGCACTGAATACCGTGTCGAGTATTTACCGCGACGTAGCCGTGCTGCAAAACAACGCTGAGGATGCAGTCGGGCTTATCAACCGTGAAAATCGGGAGGCAATCACGGAACTGTCAGTACGGTTAAGTCGTGATAGCGCTGTCCGGCGACTTGATGACATTGCCACAGCTCGCCGTCGTTTGAACGGCAATGGCAATCCTACATTGGTATTTGAAGCATTGTTCTGTGCGTTAATCCCTTAACCTGTGCTCGCACTAGTACTCGTACTCGTTTGTACTCGTACACAACTCTGAACTTGTTTGAGCTTAATTCGGCAGTATTCCGCCTGCTAAACAGTGTGCTATTGGTTGCTATAACGGCCAATACTGTTAACAACAATCGGCGCCAAATACAACGGTGTTAGCTCCAGCATCTTCTCATGAGAAATATCTTTTTGAGAAAACAAGATACGCCTGGAAACGATTTTGGAATATGTGACAGAGAACTCATCAATTGACTTGTGATTGTTCGTGTTAGATGACTTGACCTCAACAACCACAACTTTTGCTCCATCCACGAGGAGAAAATCAACTTCGCGACGGTGGCTTTTTTCTTCAGGAAGCCACGTGTGATAATACAGATTCCTTCCACTGGCAGCAATAATCTGAGCAACAGCATTCTCATAGAGATAGCCAAGATTGGCATTGAGATTATCTCCCAACAGTTTGGCGTAAATGTCAGTATTTGTCTGATCCTCGCTGTTAAAAAGCATCGTCACAAACAATCCCGTATCTGCCAAATACAGTTTGTATGAGTCAAGCTCTATCTCTTAAAATTACATTTTCGCAATGCTCTGTGAGCCTGTTAGTGCAGTTTTCGCAACATGTGAAGTAGTGAAAAGTGCAGTTTTCGCAACATATAGAGGTGTGAAACTGAGTCTGGAGTAGCTTGTGGTAGCCGCTACATTTAAGTAGCGCGCTTTAGAACGCGCCGTTTTAATGGGGTAGCTACATTTCAAGGGGACGTTGAAGTTTCAATGTTTGGCGTGCTGTGCCGTGTGCCGTGTGCCGTATACAACGAATGAACTGGCATGCGAACCCGAATATATTCAGGTACTGGCAAATACGTGTGTGCTCTACAGCGAGTGACAGCATATGTTATTGATTACCGGCGAACATTCAGTACACAGCCTGCACGTCTTGCCACAGCTGTTGCCTTAGTTGTTACCTCAAGTGTTGTTGCTTTAAAAGGCTGTTCATTTGTGGGACTACTTGGACTGGTGGCATGTGCGCCCGCATCCACGCAAGGGCTGTTCATTTGTGGGACTACTTCTCGCCTACGCTCATGTGAACACCTCTCGCACAAAAGGACTGTTCGTTTGTGGGATTACTACAGTGCGTAACATGTACGAATGCCATACTAGGGGTTATGAAGATTTCAGCAGACTTTACTGTGATTCCTGACGTTTTTGCCAAGGCGGCAGATGACGAATACAAAATCAACGGCACGCCTGTCGTGTCTCTCCCGTTCTACATCGACGACAAAGACGATTCAGTTCGTTATCTGCACTGGGAATTTGTTGACCCTGATTCCATTCCTGTTTGCGGATTTGAATGGATTCATTGGTCGGTAGCAAACCTGCCTGTTGACGCGTTGATGTTTGATTTCAACGATTCACATGCATTGCAGATTCCACCAGATTTCTCACGTCAATTGCCGTCAATGATTCCCGAGGCTGTTCAGGGGCGCACATCGGCTGCATCGCCGTTTGTAGGAGAGAGTGATCCTGCTGTCACAATGCGATACAACGGTCCGAATCCGCCGGATAAAGACCACGAATACTACTTGCACGTGTGGGGAACGTCCCAGCCTCTGCTCGGGGTGAATCAGGGATTCTGGTTAAACGAGCTAAATCACGCGCTCCGTAGCTGCGGTGAAACCCCTGATCAAGGTGGCATCTTCTTAACCGGCAAAGCCTGAAGTTGCATACCCTAGCAGGCCGTACGCATCAAGGTTTACTGCTCTATGGGTTGAGATGGTGAATGCAAACCCTAACCAGGCACGTATGCGTCTTATACCTGTTTGTGCGTTTTTCAACCAGCTAGCACTGCACGTGTGGGCAGTTTTACGGTCAGCTACGTCTTCGTCAGATACAAAGAGATAACGCTGCGGTACACATAGATAGTTTCGGTCATGTTCGCTCCAACACGGAAAACGCTGCTGATAATGCCGTGCTCACGTAGGTAGTCTCTATACATACTGAACGCGACATTATCAATGAGTCAGATAATGCTGTGCGCACGTAGGTATTCTGACACCGCCTTGGTGAGCGTATCGACATGGAAGATAGTGCCCCGCACGCATAGGTAGTCTGGGGTGGTCTAGAATCATTTCGGCCCAGTACGGCTGTACCAATACAAACAGCAAATCAAAATCATAGAAAGTTAAGGAAAGGAACAAGGCAAGCCATGCCCTGCACCACAATTTTGGTTGGTAAGGATGCCAGCTACGACGGCTCAACGATTATCGCCCGTAACGAGGATTCAATGAACGGTGAATTCTGCCCCAAGCGGTTCATTGTTGTTAAGCCTGAGGATCAACCCCGGCATTATCGTAGCGTTCTGAGTCATGTTGAGATTGATCTTCCAGACAATCCGATGCGTTATACCGCCGTTCCGAATGCTGATCTTAAAGAAGGTATTTGGGGTGAGGCTGGCGTCAACGAGGCCAATGTGGCCATGAGCGCCACTGAAACGTTAACCACAAACGAGCGCGTGTTGGGCGCTGACCCGTTCGTTGAATTGCAGCCGGCTCAGGGGCGTGAAGGCGAAGATGGTTACAAGCCCGAGGTGCCGGGCGGTATCGGCGAAGAAGACTTCCTTACACTCGTGCTGCCATACATTCGCACTGCGCGTGAGGGTGTGCTGCGGTTGGGCTCATTGCTCGAAGAGTTCGGTACTTACGAGATGAACGGTGTGGCGTTTAGTGATGTCAATGAGATCTGGTGGCTGGAAACAGTCGGCGGCCATCATTGGATCGCTCGTCGCGTACCTGATGAAGCATATGTGACAATGCCTAACCAGCTCGGCATCGACGAGTTCGACCTCGACGATGCGTTTGGTGAACAGAATGACCACATGTGCTCTGCTGATCTGGCTGAGTGGATTGAAAACAATCACCTTGACCTGTCTGTTGAGTCGACCAGTCCGTTCAATCCTCGCGATGCTTTCGGCTCTCATTCCGACTCCGATCACGTGTACAACACGCCGCGCGCATGGTATATGCAGCGCTTCCTCAACCCGTATGACGAGGTGTGGGATGGCCCTAACGCTGACCACAAGCCGACCAGTGATGATATTCCGTGGGCACGTCAGCCGGAGCGCAAAATCACTATCGAAGACGTCAAGTATGTGCTCAGCTCGCACTATCAGGGCACTCCATATGATCCGTATGGAAAACTTGGTGATGAGCGCACACGCCACATGTTCCGACCGATCGGTATCAACCGTCAGAGCCACTTGGCAGTAATGCAGATTCGCCCATACCAGCCGCAGGCTAACCGTGCAATCCAATGGATTGCCTTTGGTTCCAACCCGTTCAACACGTTGGTGCCGTTCTATGCGAATGTTGACGCCACACCCGAGTATTTGGAGGCTACCAGCACCCGTGTCACCACTGAGAACTTCTACTGGGAGAACCGCATTATTGCGGCGCTATGCGACAGTGCGTTCGCAGATACGTCGAATGCTGTTGAACGTTACCAGCAGAAGACTGGCGCGATGGGCCACAAGATGGTTGCTGATACCGATGCCGCAGTTGCATCGCTTACTGCAATCGAAAGTGCACAGGAAGATGCAGAGACTGGTGATGTACAGCCGATGGAACCAAACGAAATCATTGATGCTGTGCGCAACAGTGAGGTGCGCACTCGTTTGACTACTGCTAACCAGCAGTTGGCAGATCAACTCAAGACCGAAACTGACTCCTTGCTTGATTCGGTGTTGTATACCTCAAGCATGGCAATGAAGAACGGCTTCCATATGTCTGATTTCTAATCAATCCCAGCCTGCAACTCTGCGCACTCGCAGTATTCATACATAGTTGTTATGCACGGCTACGTGCAGTCGCAGAACCGAGTAACAAGGCCTGGTATAAGCAAGGTAAAACAGGGCTGCATAAACAAAGCCACTGAAACAGCGTCGGCACGATTGTGAATAACAGTTGTGCCGGCGCTGTCGTGTTTTCAACACGCACTGTTATGTTTCCCACATATTGGGCGTTATTCAATCGAACCGGTTCTTTAGGTAACTTCTGAGAAACATCATGTATATTGTCCGCTGGCCGCAGCCGTGGTGTTGTGCACACAACACCGTATAAAGCTTGGTTTGTGGCGAATAACGTAGGTAGAACAACGTAAAAGTAATCATTCGGTAGTAGGGAATCTGATATGACACGTCGTCACAGAGATGACTTTCTTAAATGCTGTATTACAACACTGCGTTCTCTGATATCTCGTGTCAAGAAAAAAGCACAACCAGCGATTAAGGCGAGTACACATGCTGTTAGTGCGGTTGTATCAATTGCGGCAAAGAATATGCGTGCTGTAAGAGACACGTCAACAGACAAAGCAACAGGCAAAGTGATGAGTAAACCAGCAGACAAGTTAACGGGTAAAACAGGCAGCACAACGGACAAAACGGCAGACAAAACAACCGGTAGAACAATCAAATCAACAGGTCAGGCACTGAACAAAACGCAAAACGACAGCGCGTTAAGAGGTAATAGTTCTACCGCAGAACAGGCAAATTCCAGAGCGGATTCAACGGATTCCAGGTCAGAGTCAGTGGTTTCTAATGGTGACTGCAAACAGAGGGTAATAATGCCACAGCACTACATTGCACTTGCGTGCGTTGCACTGGTGATTATTGCCTTTGTGGTTGCTGTAGTGCTCGGTGTGCGTTCATTGACCAGCAGCACTGCGGATGACACTACGTCAGACACACAGTCTGAACAAATAAGCGACTCAGACACAGATGAAAACAGCAGCGACGACACCGATACCTCGGATGATGCTGATTCTGAAAGCGCAGATGATACCGACAGTGAAGAATACACAGCGCTTACCGAAGAGGAACGTGCCGACATTCTTGCTGAAGCACAGGAAACTGCTGCGGCCAGCGGCAAAACACAGGTTCAATACACCTACTGCGTCACTACACAAGGTGATATCGGTGATATTGACCTTGAGGAGTTTGAGAACACTGTCTATTCCACGCTGAACGATTCGCAGGGGTGGCCTCGTGCAGGCGCCACCTTTGTGCTAGGTGATGACAGCACATGCACCATGACGCTGATTCTTGCAGCCGCTGATGAAATGACGTCGTTCAGTGAGAGTTGCAGCGCTGAATACAGTTGCCGTGTTGGTGAGAACGTCATTATTAACGTGGATCGCTGGAATAGTGGAACCGACGAATGGCTGTCAGCCGGTGGCACAGTGGAACGGTACCGAATTATGGTGATCAATCACGAGGTCGGCCATTTCCTTGGGCATTACGATAATGAAACAACATGTGGCGGCGATGGCGAGGCAGCACCATTGATGATGCAGCAGTCAATGGGAACAGACGGGTGTGTGGCGAATGAGTGGCCGCTGGACAGCGAACTGTGGATTAACACCACAACCACCCCGTAAAACTGTTATTCACCGTGCGAATGTTGTTAACACTGGTGGAGTGTGGCGATGGCAGAGTGCACTGAGGTGCAGGGCGTGAGCAGCATAAATGAATCCCAGGGCACAAGCCATGCTGATGGGCACACTGTTATTGGTCGTCTTGCTCCTTCACCTACTGGCAGAATGCATGTTGGTAACGCGTATGCAGCGTTGGCAGCGTGGTTGGCAGCACGCGCTACAGACGGTCGCATTGTTCTTCGCATTGAGGACATTGACGCACCGCGCGTAGTATCAGACGCTGACCGTTGGATTATGGACGATCTGGCGTGGCTCGGACTGGACTGGGATGGTGAACCGATCTACCAGTCACAACGTATTGATCTATATGACGATGCGCTCCGTAGTTTGCGCAGTCTCGATCTGTGCAATGTCTGTCATGAATTCAATGCTGATTCTGAAAACGATTCAGACACCCCCTGCAATCCTCAGACCCCCCTTATTTACCCGTGTTTTTGTTCGCGTGCTGATATTCGCGCTGCCTCAGCGCCGAATGAAGGCGACGGATTCCTGATATACCCGGGCACTTGCCGTTGCTTAGATAAGACAACACAGTGCGGGCGAATCTCGCGAGGCGACCGGCATTCCTGGCGCATTGCCGTGCCGAGGGGGAATGCTGCCATGCATTTTAACGACCGTGTTTTTGGATCGCAGTCCTTTAATCTGCCACAGCAACTTGGCGACGTAGTGGTGAAACGGTCAGACGGTTTATTCGCATATCAGCTGGCGGTGAGTGTAGATGATCTACTCATGGGAGTGACACAGATTGTGCGCGGACGCGATCTGTTGCGGTCTACAGCTGTTCAACTATGGATTCGACAGTGTTTGTTTGAAGCTGGGTATATGCCCAATCCAGCAACGGCAGTTGCCGCAATAGCTAACACAAACACAACATATAACGGTGCTGACGTTACAACAATGGCTCAAAATACTGCGGCGACACAGAATGCGCATCCTTGGGAAGTCTCACAGAATCCAGAGTTTGCTCACCTTCCACTGATCGACGCAGCCGATGGCCGACGCATGGCTAAACGCTTGAATTCTTTAGATATGGGTACGTTACGGGAACACGGTGCTGACCCACGCGAAGTAGTTGGCTATTGCGCATGGCTACTGCGTATTATTGACCATCCTCGTCCGGTGAATCCTACCGAGTTAATACCGATGTTCTCGTGGGACGGTCTTGCACGTGATCACGGTGACCGCTGCCTTGGGAATTGGACACCGATGCCGTAGACGAAGAACTCAATGACAGGTCATACATAACACGTGATTACATACACTTTTATCGCCCTAATTCCAATTTCGCAGAGTCTATATCCACGCTGGGTCAACAGAGCCAAGAAGAAATCGAGCCTGTTGAAAGTTAGCACAACACAGTCTTTAAATGAACACGATGCGTGTTCTCTTGGTAATGATTCATGGTTTTCTGGAAGTGTCGCTCAAACGCGTCGTATAAACTGTGCGTGATTTGGAGAACGACAAGGAGAAACGAACCGTGACGCAGAAACAAACTGTGGTGATTATCGGTGGCGGTCCCGCTGGCCTCACTGCTGCTTGGGAATTCATCAAGGATGGCGGTGCTGACAAATACGACGTGACCGTACTCGAAGCAACCCGCGAATTTGGTGGTATTTCTCGTACTGTCAAGCACAATGGCAACCGCATGGACATTGGTGGTCATCGTTTCTTTTCCAAAGATGATCGAGTTATGCAGTGGTGGAGTGACGTTCTACCGTTGCAGGGTGCGCCCAGCTATGACGACAAGAAACTCGGCCGTCATCACGATCTCGAACCGGGGGGTCCAGATCCAGAAACCACTGACAAAGTGATGCTTAAACGTCACCGTGTTTCCCGCATCTACTGGAATCGTCACTTTTTTGAGTACCCGATTAGCTTGTCTGCTAACACGCTGAAGGCAATGGGTCCTAAGTTGACGCTTGAAGCGGGCTTCTCGTACCTCAAGTCTGTGGTGCATAAACTGCCGGAAGACAATCTCGAGAACTTTTACATCAACCGCTTTGGTCGCAAACTGTATTCAATGTTTTTCGAGGGGTACACCGAGAAGCTGTGGGGGCGTCATCCGTCGCAGATTTCCGCTGATTGGGGTGCTCAGCGTGTTAAGGGTTTGAGCATTATTGGGGTGCTTAAGAACGCGTTTTCCAAGCTGCTGCCGAAGCGCAAGCAGGATTCTTCTGAGGTGGAAACCAGTCTGATTGAGGAATTCTGGTATCCGAAGCTCGGCCCCGGGCAACTGTGGGAGACGGTAGAAGACAACTGTGAGAAGGCAGGCGTTCGCGTTATTACCGACGCTACCGTGACAGAGATCAGGCAAGAGTCTGGACATATTTCTTCGGTGGTGTACAAGGATTCTGAAGGCAATTGTGTCGAGTTGAACGCCGACCAGTTCATCTCCTCCATGCCAGTGAAGGATTTGGTGAACGCGCTGGATGCTGGTGAGCACGACAGTTCGTCTGTGGTACCAGCTGACATGACCGAGATCGCTAACGGACTGCCGTACCGTGATTTTGTAACCGTCGGCCTGCTGGTTAAGCATATGCGCCTGAAGAACACCACCACAATTCCCACGCTTGGTAACCCGCCGATTGTGCCAGATTGTTGGATTTATGTGCAAGACCCGGGGTATAAGGTCGGTCGCATTCAGGTGTTCAACAACTGGAGTCCGTATCTGGTTAAGGATGTAGATAACACTGTGTGGATCGGCTTGGAATACTTCTGCGAAGAGGGCGACTCGTTCTGGTCGATGAGTGACGAGGAAACCACGCGTTTTGCTATCCAGGAACTGACGCGGATGCGCATTATTAACGGCCCGCAAGATGTTCTCGATTCGCACCGTGAGCGCGTTCCGAAGGCATACCCGGCCTACTTTGACACATACGACCGTATGGATGAACTGGTTGAATACCTCGACTCTTTCGGTAACTTGTACTGCGTGGGGCGTAACGGTCAGCATCGTTACAACAATATGGATCATTCGATGGTTACTGCTATTGAGGCAGTCGGCAATATTAAATCCGGCAAGACCTCAAAGAAGAACGTGTGGAATGTGAACACCGAGCAGTCCTACCACGAAGAAAAGAAGTAATAAAAAATCACGTATTGCTAAGCCCGCTGAAGGATTACTGTTGGTCCTTTGGTGGGCTTGTTGTTTTTGGGAATTGGTCATTTTGGGAGTTGCGGTTCTGAAATGTGGCCTATAGGCCCAAAAATGTTGATGGTTGGTGTTGTTGTGGTGTTATAGGCCGTTTTGTGTGTCTGGGTATGGTGTGTCTAGGTGTGGTGTGTCTGAGTGTTGTTGAGGTGTGAAATGACGCTGTTATTGCTCGGATAATGCCGGAATTTTGCGTTGGTCGGGGATGCGTTGTATGGTTAACAACGTCTTGTGATGCTGTAGTGAAGCGTGAGACATTCCGTAGCGGTTTTCCGCACAATCTTTTACCAGCCGATGCCGGTGAATTCGGCGTGGCGAAAGAAAGGTATATGCAGTGGCAAATAGCCAGAATCTTGAAGATATGAAACTGCCTGAGCTTAGAGAGCTCGCTAAGCAGATGGGGCTTCGCGGTACGTCAACGATGCGTAAACCGGAATTGCTCGCCACTCTGCAAGCTGCCCGTAACGGCGGTGAGCCACCAGAAGGTGTAACTGTGCGACCGGTTAAAGTCGCCGATTCTACTAAACGAAAGCCTCGTACACCGCACAAATCAACAGAGGCTGCCGGTGCTTCGTCTGAGACAATTGCGTTCGATGCACGTGGGTCACAGTCTTTTGCCTCATCTCAGGAGAGTGAAAACTCTGATTCAGCGTTCAAAGTTGTAGCAATCACTGAGCCGTCGGGGCATAGCATATCGGCAAATGCGTCTGATTCTGAGTCTGCTTTAGCAATGGATGCTGTTAATAATTTGCGTGATGTTGATGGTCGTCACGTTGATACCCGCGATGCTGATGCTCGCGTTGCCGAAACCCGCACTCATGAGCGCGGCCATGCGGCAGAGCGTCGTTCTCACCGAACACCTCGTCAATCAGACGATATAACAGCATCGCTGCTGGACGAGTTAGAAATGGTAGTTTCTGCAGAAACCCAGCGCGGCGAGAGCCAGTATGAACATCGTCAAGATCAGCAAGATATGCACGACGAATCGCATTCGACGCGTCGTCGTCGCCGTGCTTCTGAACAGTATGGTGAGCGCGGCTATGAGTCTGCTCAATCCGTTGACGAGTCCGTGCACGATTTGGACGATATTCTGGCCAGCTTGCCCAGTCAGAAGCATACGGATTCTACTGAAGACGTTGAGCTGAACGGTGACAGCGGTGAGGAACGTGATTTCCCACGCCGCAACCGTAACCGTGGCGATCGTAATGAGCGTAATGAACGCCATGATCGTAGCGACCGTAATGATCGCGGTGACCGTGCAGATCGTACTAATGAACGTCGTAATCAGCGTCGTCGCGGGCGTGAACGCGATAACGAGGAACGTGAGCAACGTGAGCAACGCGTGGAAGCTCCAGAAGAGCTGGTCCCGGTTGCTGGCATTGTGGATGTACTGGAATCGTATGCGTTTGTGCGCACTTCCGGTTATCTGCCCGGTCCAAACGACGTGTATGTGTCGATGGGGCAGGTCAAGAAGTACGGTCTGCGCAAGGGTGACGCTGTGCATGGCACAATTCGTCCGCCGCGTGAGGGCGAACGTCGTAATCAGCGTCAGAAGTTTGTACCGCTGCAGGCTATTGATTCGATTAACGGCATGAGTGTGGAAGAGGCGGCGAATCGTCCGCAGTTTGCCAAGCTCACTCCGCTGTATCCGCAGGAACGCCTCAAGCAGGAGACGACATCCAACAAGATCACCGGTCGCTTGATTGACATTGTGGCGCCAATTGGTAAAGGTCAGCGTGGTTTGATTGTTTCCCCGCCGAAGGCTGGTAAAACGATTACGTTGCAGAATATTGCCAACGCCATTGCTACTAATAATCCAGAAGTTCATCTGATGGTTGTGCTCGTAGACGAACGCCCTGAGGAAGTGACCGATATGGAGCGCACGGTACAAGGCGAGGTTATTTCGTCAACCTTTGACCGTCCGGCTTCTGACCACACCACGGTTGCTGAACTGGCGATTGAGCGTGCCAAGCGCTTGGTTGAGCTTGGCCAAGACGTAGTGGTGTTGCTTGATTCAATGACTCGTCTTGCTCGTGCATACAACATCGCAGCGCCGGCGTCTGGCCGTATTCTGTCTGGCGGTGTGGATGCGCAGGCTCTGTACCCGCCGAAGAAGTTCTTTGGTGCGGCACGCAATATCGAAAACGGTGGTTCTTTGACGATTATTTCGTCCGCTCTGGTGGAAACCGGCTCGAAGATGGATGAGGTGATTTTCGAGGAGTTCAAGGGCACCGGCAATATGGAACTCAAGCTCAGTCGCGAATTGGCAGACAAGCGTATGTTCCCAGCTATTGACGTTAACTCGTCGGGTACACGCCGTGAAGAACTTATTACTCCGCCTGACGAATTGTCTGTTATCTACCGTCTGCGTCGCCTGATGGGTGATATGGAGCCGGAGCAGGCGTATCAGACACTGGTCCCGCGACTTAAGAAGGCTCCAACGAACCGCGACTTTCTTGCTGCAATCGTTCAGCAGAGCAACAGCAGCCCTACCAATGGCAACTGATTGAGAACAAGCTGAGCCGATTGAATTTTCTGCAGCCGGTGCATCACAAGCGTAACAATTCGCAGTGATGTGCCGGCTGTTATGGTATGCGGTTGTTTTTGTCTGATTATGTGAGCCGGCGAATGAGTTTGGCTAGTTATGCGAGTCAGTGAATACAGTGCCGGGAAAGTGACGACTGCGCATGGCAGTACGGTCGGTGTTCAAGACAAGACAATCGTACTGAAACGCTGTAGCAAGGTGGTTTGGGTCACTCACAAAAAGCGCAGTGGCCAGTCCATCGGCTAATGCCGTGGGGTAATTGGTGCTATATCGCGGCGAAACCGCGTGCTGTTTGGCAGTATAGTTTTGCGAGGTGGTATGCGGGCTGTTGGTGTCTGTTGTCATAGTGGGTGTCATGGTGGTGGGGTTGACATATACCCATGTGGCAGCAACATCGTCAACGGGCTGACCGTCAAGAGCATTAAGCAAATGATGTACCTCAGTACCGTTAGCGGCTTGCCAATGGCGACGACTTGGTGCTGACGCGCAAAAAGCGCCATGACTTATCTCGACAGTGCCAATAGCCTGCGAGGTATTATGCGGGTCTTCAAGTGCAATAGTGATAGGCTCACGCGTCTGGATAAACAGATCACCCCCCGCGTTGATGACCAATGAGGGAAATAAAGGGGAGGGTGTGTTTTGGGGGGATGTAGAAGAAGTCAGAGAAGTGCTTGTAATCATATGATCAAGCAAATCAACTAAATATCCTTTGCCGCATGCTCCAAAATCCATATGAACAGCGTGGCGCGTAATCAATGTGGTACCGTGCCTGTCGATATCGTCGTGCCAGGTAAGGTGCGGCGACCATGAATTGTGAGTTGTTGCCTGATGTGAATGTGCGGGTAGAGAGTCGTTGTCAAAAACAAGGTCAGCGCTGTAACCCAATCGAATCAAATCTTCGCCAATACACGGGTCAATCGCGCCATCTGTAGCGGCAACAAGATGGTCGTATAAATCAAACAACCCCTCAGTCCAATCAGGAAAATCAAAACTTCCGCCATTCGGGGCTGTTGCCATTGCGGCTACCAAAGAATCATTGCGAAACCGCGACAAAATCTGCTCGTATTGGTTTGTAAACGAACGCACTTCCGGGTTAATTGGTGTGTCAGAGCGAATAATAATACCGGTTCCTAAGGCGTCGGGTAATGCCAACAGATACGGAAGATTGTTCATAATATGCCATCGTAAACGTGTTGAGTTTGCACAATGCGCATCGCCCAAAATATGTAATTTCGCGGGTGCAAGCTCACCTACGGTGTTTCATAATCTCATTATGTGAGACATTGTAAGGCTTATATAGTCGATCTATTAACTCTTCGAGCATAAAAAGTCAAGTCTTTTCTTTTAAAAAACTTCGGTTTAGCTTGGAATTCCTAGAAGGATTCATAGGAAAGTTCTGCAGAGGCTTTACGTGGAATCTTTCACACAAAACAGGCGTGAGAGAAGAAGACATTTACGGGGGCGCAAGTATGAGCATGACGTTGCATAATGCTGCCAGTGCTGCGACTTCGCAGCATTATGACGACGCATGTGGTGCTGCGGAGTGTGGTTCGACTTTGCGAAGTGACGTTGCACACGGTGGTACGACGCATGGTGATATTACATGTGGTGGCATTACACACGGTGGTGCTGTACACGGTATTGATGCACGTGTCACCACCGCATACGTCAGTGTTACACGCGGCAGCACTGTATCTAATAACGCTATGTCTAACAACAACACCGTGTCTAACAGCACTGTGTCTGGCAACACCCTGTTCAGCAGTGCCACAGTCAACAGTCCTGTGGTGCGAGTCTTGGCCATCGTCGCTGTACTTTTTATCGCTCTTGCTCTTGGTGTCACACCATCAGGTACTGCATACGCTGCAGATGGCACTGACGTTGATACATGGGCCGAAGTTGCCGATGCCATTACCAGCGACATCAACGCTGGTGTACAGAAGTACACCGATGGCAATATGTCTGGCGCTGCGTCGTCGTTCAATACCGCATACAACACCGACTATGTAGCAACAAATTTCGCCAAAGTCGTGAACGATATCATCGGCGAAGATCGTTACCAGGATCATCAAACGCAATTCCAGGAACTGCGTTCACTTGCTTATCAACAGGATTCGCACGACGAAATCGAAACCCAAGCCGCCGCACTTATCAGTGATATCGCCGAATGTGCAGCCATATTGGATGCCACTGATGACCTCGACAATCCCCGCGATTACGCGCAAGCACGCGAGGAGCAAACCGCAGCAGAACGTGAAGAACTCGACGCCAATAAAGTCAACACCAACGAAGGACGTGGCGACCGTACGTGGAGCGACGTTGCCGAAGAAATGGTAGCCGTGCTTGATGAGGCGTTAGAAGCTGCCAACAGTGGTGATGGCGAAGGTGGCGCTGAACTCGTTAACGAAGCGTACTACCAGTATTACGAGAAACTCGGCTTTGAAAAGAACGTGATGAATGCAATCGGTGGCGATCGCGTCTCGCTCGTGGAAAACATGTTCAAGGAAAGCCGCAAAGCCATGGCTGCTGGTGAAGATGCAAGCGAATATATTACTGACTTGCAGACAATGCTTGTTGAGGACGCTACCTCCTTAGACGGTGGAGCAGGAGACGATGTCAGCGGTATCACCAGCTTCATTACCAGCTCATTCGGTCAAGCATTCCTTGTCCTCATCCGTGAAGGTCTTGAAGCACTGCTGGTGGTTGCAGCCATCATCGCCTACCTCGTCAAATCCGGCAACAGGCGCCTGGTTAAGTGGATTTACCTTGGCGTTATTGCAGGCCTTGCTGGTTCTGGCGTCATCGCAGTAATTTTCAACGTGCTATTCGGCGGCAGCGGCCCGCAACAAGAGATTATGGAAGGTCTCTGCGCACTCGTGGCAATGTTCATGTTGCTCTACACCAGCAACTGGATGCTCAACAAATCAACCACAGACTCGTGGAACACCTACATCCGTACCAAAACCGAAGTAGCTGTGGCTAACATCTCAGCTGAGCGCAACGAATCCGGAGTCATGGAGAAAATCACGGTTAACAGCGTAATTTCGCTGGCTATGCTCAGCTTCCTCGCCGTATTCCGCGAGGGCGCCGAAACAGTAATTTTCTACCAGTCGATCTACTCAATGACCGACGACTCCACAGGCATGTGGACCGGAGGCATCGCTGCAGCAGTGGTCCTGGTAGTGATCTTCCTGATTTTCCGCTTCACTTCGGTCAAACTGCCAATCGGCCCATTCTTCAAAGTCACGTCAGTACTACTGGCCATTATGGTGGTCATTTTTGCTGGCGGTGGCGTGCACTCGCTGATTGAAGGCGACCTGATCGACGGCACTTACTTGTCGACAATGCCAACGAACGACTGGATTGGCTTGTACCCGTACGCAGAAACACTGGCAGCGCAGGGTATTGCACTGGTTGCGGTGATTGCACTGTACGTGGTCGGCTTTATCCGGCAACGTCGCCAGCGGCAACGTCAACTGGCTGACAACTCCTGACGCCAACTATTAACACCAGTCGGTAACACCAGCATCCAGCAACAACAACTCCCAAGACTTACCTGACAAACACGAGTTAAAGACAGCGGGAACCACCATATTCTCGCTATCACAAGAAAGAGAGAACACAATAATGACAAAGAACAAGAAACTATCCTCGCTGCTCAGTTTGCTTCTCGCAGGAGCTCTGGTCTTCTCGTTTTCTGCATGTGGGACAGATACGTCCAGCGATGCAGACACTTCTGGCGCCACTACCAGCGACACTGCTGATGACACTACGGATGACAGCAGCGACGATTCAGTCGGCTTTGAAGAAATTCCGATCGGTACTGACGTGGAACTGGAAGGCGTGCTGAACGTTGCCGCCGTCTACTTCCAGCCCATCGATATGGAACCGGCAGGCATGGGCTTGAGTGCTGCTGAATCGAATCTGCACCTCGAAGCTGACATCACCGCACTGGCCGGTAACAATCTCGGTTACGGCGCTGGTGATTTTGTGCCTGGTTTGACTGTTGATTATGAGATTGTCGATAAGAACGACCCTGACAATGTGCAGGAAGGCACCTTTATGCAGATGGTGGCTTCTGACGGTCCACACTACGGTGGCAATATCGCACTCGACACCGATGGTGAGTACACGGTAACCTTCTACATCCACTCGCCAGAAGAGAACGGTTGGATGTTGCACACCGATCCTGAAACCGGTGTTGAAGGCAGTTGGTGGACTGAGCCGCTCGAGGCCAGCTTTGACTGGGATTACACCGTTCACGAGTGGTGACAGCCACACTAAACAAACGGTGTTAACAGCCTAAAACTTCGGGTCTCACAGATAACCCCGGGTGGTCGACCGGCTTTTGAGCTGGCACCACCCTCAATCCGTTGTAGAGGAGCGATTTCATCTGAGTTGGACTGGACCACGGACGCTGATCAGTGGTTGATGACGGGGTGATGAATGGAGCTGAGCTGATCGGCGTTAGACAAAGTTGAGCAGAAGGCGATAAGTGGTGGTCGTGTGACTGATAAATAACGGTTCTGACAATTTGTGATTGGTTAAACAACAGGGTGATTAAACAACTAGGCGATTAAGCAACTAGATAGTTAAACAACCAGGTGGTTAAACAACAGGGTGATTAAGCAACCAGGTGATTAAGCAACCAGGCAGCTAAATAACCAGACAGTTAAACGGCTGACTAGTTAAACAAACTGGACGAGACTAAAACAACCGGCAATGAACGTTGGTTCATTAAACATGTGACGTTGCACGGACAGTAAGTGAAAGGATGCGCAATGCTGGGGCAATTTATTCAAGCACTATCGGGCACAATGGGTCCGTGCCTGTTGGTGATGTGCATGAATGTGCTGCTCACTGTGGGGGAAGGGCGAGAAAAACCAGCTAGTCACCGATGGCGACTGATCGGTCTTATCGTTGGGTTGATTGCTTCAGTAATATTCGCCGTGCTGCGTGCTACAGCGGTTATTGATCGCCGTTCAACGGTAAACCTGCCGACGCTGATTGTGTGCGTCATTGTGGACGTGCTGATGATCATTGTTGTTCTCCGTGCTCACGCGTTAACGAATAACTGGCAGCGCGCACGTGCTGCATTTACCGGTCATATGCTACCTATTGGACGTTTTGCACAATTAGCTAACAACACGTCTGCAGAAGTAACAGTTACAGCATCAACTGCTGTTGCAACAGAAACACCAGCAGTGTCATTGCCAACATCAAGCTCACCAGATTCGCTAAATTCAGTCGCGCCGGCCACTTCAGTCAATGAATTAGCCACTGAATCAGCCAACGAATCAGTCAATGAATCACTATTAGCACAGTCAGATTTATCAGGTCCATCAGGCTCATCCACATCAGCCGTGTCAGCTGCTACGCCTGAAGAATCAGTATCAACTCAGCCAGTCATTGCATCCAATACTGCCAATATTAAACATGCTGAATTGTGGATGAATATTGCCAATGCTATCGCCGCAGTGAGTATTGCTTTTACTACTTTCTACGCTCTTCCTGATGTGATTCTGCAGCTCACCAGCTTTGTGGATACTGGAGATTCACCGTTTACCTCCGATATGCTGATGCGTGCGCTCGGATTCTTGCTTGGCATCGGTGCAGCGATGGTGGCGACTGCTATTTTCCGCACACTGCAAACAACCTCAGTATGGTGGGCATTTACTTTTGCCGCCCTTGTTGTAGTTGTGCTGCAATTCGCTGAACATATGGCTGAGCTGTTCTCACTAATGATGAACATGCTGATTCTGGTACTTAGTGGCACGCCATTCCGCATACTCATCTTCTTCCACAATCACGAGTTGGAGATGACCTACGGGCAAGTGCTGATCTTCCTTATTCCAGCCATCGCCTCCATGGTGGTCGGTTTTCGCACTGCTAAAACAGGACCCAATGATGCAGCAGTACGTTCACGTATCGCTTTCCGCCGTCGTGCCAAGGCTGCCAGCGTGTGGAGTGTTATCGCTATTGCTGCTGTTATTGTGTCGCTGGCTTGGGGAACATACGAGGAAAACAAAGAACCCATCATCTCAGAGCCTGAGGAGTACTCGCTGGTTGATGGCGTAGCTACCATCTCATTCGCACAAGTCAGCGATGGGCATTTGCATCGCTTTGAATACACCGCGTCTGATGGCACAGTAATGCGCTTTATCATCATTCAGAAAAATGGTGGTGCTTACGGTATTGGCTTGGATGCGTGTGAAACGTGCGGTGATGCCGGCTATTACGAGGAAGACGGCAAGATCATTTGTAAACGGTGCGATGTTGCTATCAATCTCGCCACTATCGGTTTCAAAGGCGGTTGCAATCCGGTACCCCTTGATTACGAAATTGGCGACGGATCTATCACCATCCAGGCAAGTGATCTGGACGAGTTGTCTGCACACTTCCAGTGACGGTGAAACACGACGAAAGGAGGTCTGATGTTCTTTCTGCGTATGATATTCCGCTCGTTCAGCCGGCAGTTCAAACGCCGCATGATGATTGCTGTTACCGTGTGCTTGTCTGCTACGGTATCAGTGGCCATGCTTGGTGTGGTCTTTGACGTCGGCGACAAGCTCAACGAGGAACTCTCGGCTTACGGTTCCAACATCACTATCCAGCCTAAGTCGGATGCGGTAATCGACGATTTGTATGAGACCGAAGACGGCGACTCTACTGATCCCACCTCATTTCTTGCGGAATCAGATATTCCTAAGATCAAAACAATCTTCTGGGCATATAACATCACCAATTTTGCGCCAGAACTCAATATGCATGTCAGTGTGGCTGTTGGTGATGTAACCAGCGCGATAGCCAGCGAATCCACTGATGGTACCACTGGTGATACAAGCGACGGTACAGATGACGTTACAGACGATGCTGCAGATAACAGCGCAGACGGCAGTGATTCAGCCGTCTACGATGCTACTTCAGTATCTGCAGTCGGCACATGGTTCAGCAAAACGCTGGAATTAGAAACCGGCGAAACCACGGTGGTTGGTGTTGACGGTATGCGCTCATGGTGGACAGTTACTGGCGAGTGGGTAACCGACGATTCTGACGAGATAATGATCGGTGCCGAACTGGCCGAAGAACTGGGCATCGACTCTACCGGTGGTACGATCACACTTGGCTATGGTGATTCGGCTATGGTATTCACTGTTGTCGGTATTTACGATTCCGGTGATGACGAGAACAGTTCAGTATATTTGGCATCTTCGAAACTGCAAGAGTTGACCGGACTGATTGACTGCGTGGATGTAGTCGAAGTCAAAGCTTTAACCACCCCCGAGAATGACCTTGCCGAGAAAGCATCGAAGAACCCGGCGGCTCTTACCTCGGAGGAATGGGAAACCTGGTATTGCACGGCATACGCCTCATCAATCGCCTACCAGATTGAAGAAGTACTGCCCGATGCGACTGCTAAGCAGGTGCGGCAGGTGTCTGAACTGCAGGGAGATGTTCTCAATAAAACACGTGCAGTGATGATTGTAATGACAGTGCTCAGCCTGATTGCTGCAGCTGTAGCTGTTGCCAACTTGATGGCAGCTTCAATTTCTGAACGCTCTTCTGAACTGGCACTTCTTAAAGCTATTGGAGCAACAGACGGTGCCGTGGCCCGACTCATGCTGATGGAAACAGCAGTGATTTCACTTGCTGGTGCATTGGTTGGCTCGCTACTAGGCGTGGGCGCTGCTGAACTTATCGGGCAAGTGGTCTTCAGCTCGTCAATCACCATGAGACCCATGGTGTTTGTGCTGGTGTTTGTACTACTGGCGGTAACCGTGTTAATTGCCTCATTCTCATCCATCCGGTCGATTCTGGGCGTACGCCCTGCGGAGGTGCTTCATGGTCGCTGATAGCAATGCGTTCAATCAGAATTCCGGTAGCCCAGCGTCTGCGGGTTGTGCGTCTGCAAGTCACGCGTTTGCAGACCAGACGTCTGTAGGCTCTCTGACTGGCCAGAGCGAGGTAAGTCAAGGTTCTGCGGATCAGAGTTCGTTGAGCTTGGGCTCGTCGAATTCGGGCTCGACGGGCAAAGGGGCGAAGAAGAGCCGGTGGACGAACCGCCGTATGTTCTTCACAATGCTGTTTGGTGCGGTATTCCGCCGTCGTTCGCGTGCTGTGATGGCAGTTGTGGCCTCGCTGGTTGGTGCGACTACGATGTTTTGTTTAGCGGCAATCTGCTTGGCTGTACCGCAGCAGATGAGCGAAGAGATGCGCTCATACGGTGCCAACCTGATCGTCACCAGTGCCTCCGATGGTGATTCAGGCATGGACAGTGACACAGTGACCACTATTGAAGCGTATGTAGAAGAAGTTGACGAGGCCAATTATGCGGAATACCGGTACGAGAACGTGCAAGTCAACTCCGCGCCTTATGTTCTGGCTGGTATTGATGTTGAATCCACGCAGACACTGAACCATCATTGGAGTGTAGACGGCAACTGGCCGTCTGACGGCGAGGTCATGGTCGGTGTGGATGTAGCCGATGCGATGGATCTTGAGGTTGGCTCAACCATTACCATTGGTTTTCGCAACTCTGACAGTGACTCTGACAGTGACTCTGACAGCGATTCCGACGACGATTCCGACGACGATTCCGACAGTGTTGCCGGTCAGACGCGAGACGGTCGCGTATCAACCGACATTCTGGAAACTGACGGTGTCTCATATCGTGTGGCAGGCATTCTCGAAACCGGTGGTAGCGAAGACGAGATTATCTACGCTACTGCTGACGATGTTGCCGACCTTGCAGGCGAACGCGGGCCAGATGTAATTGAATTCTCGTCTGCTGCCGACTCTGATACTCTTGCCGAACTTGTAGAGGCGATTAACAACGGTTCGTTAGAGGTTACTGCCCAGCGCGTTTCACAGATGACCTCTTCAAACCAGAGCATTATCACTATGTTGCAAACGTTGTTCTGGCTGGTATCTGTTGTGGTATTGGTGCTCACTTTTGTTGGTGTGTCTACCACTATGTCGTCGATTGTCAGTCAACGGCGTAACGAGATTGGTTTACGCAAAGCGCTTGGCGCTCCGTCATCATCTGTGGTGGCTGAATTCACCGTGGAATCCGCATTGTATGGACTTATCGGTGGTGGCATCGGTGCAGCACTTGGCTATGCACTGGCCTATGCGCTCTGCGACGTTGTTTTTGAACGCACGTTGGACTTCAACTGGATACTTGGCATTGGCACTGTGGTACTCAGCATAGTGATTGCGGTGATTGCATCAATTCCACCAATTCACCGGGCTACTCGCATCGACCCGGCCGTTGTCTTAAGGGAGGAATGACATGAACAGTACGAAAGGAACAGGTATGCTGCTCGAACTCGACCATATCTCTAAAATTTACGGCGATCTGCATGCCGTTGACGATCTGAGTCTGACTGTTCCTGAAGGGCAGTGGCTGGCTATTGTGGGGTCGTCTGGTTCAGGAAAAACCACCCTGATGAACATTATTGGCTGCATGGATTCACCTACCAAAGGCTCTGTCATGCTGGAAGGGCGCAAACTTGAAGATCTCAACGCCGCCCAGCTTGCCGATGTGCGCAAAAACGTGGTCGGCCTGGTATTCCAGAAGTTTTACCTGGTACCCCACCTGACTGCGGTAGAAAACGTAATGGTGGCACAGTACTACCATTCGGTGGTTAATGAAAAGCAGGCAATGGAAGCGCTGGATCGCGTTGGTTTGAAGGAACGCGCGCACCATCTACCCAGCCAGTTATCTGGCGGCGAACAGCAGCGCGTATGTATTGCCCGTGCGCTAATCAACTGTCCAAAGCTGATTTTGGCTGATGAACCGACCGGTAACCTTGACGAGAAAAACGAGCATATTGTGCTCGACTTGTTCCACCAGCTGCACGAGCAGGGCACCACAATTATTGTGGTTACGCACGATGCCTTAGTTGCCTCATGTGCGCAGCGCGAGATCATGCTGAATCATGGTGTGCTTGTTGGCGAGCAATGGAACGATATGGAAGCCAAAGCCGCATATGAGGCTGCTGGTGGGCGACCGGCGTCTACAGGTGCGCAGGTTGAAGGTGCACAAAGTGGTGAAACAGCTCTTGCTTTTGACAACCCGACTAAGGCTGCAAAGGCTACATATATAAAGGGATAGCGTGCTGGTTTGAACCTTGGCTACGCAACGATGGGCAAAGGCTACATATATTAAGGAGCGGCAATGAGTGACGAGCGAAAGCTTGCGGTAACGCTGGCTGGATTGGTGGTAGCCAGCGCGCTGTTAACCGGTTGCGGCGAGGCGACGGCTGTGCCTATGGACGACGAATACTCTGGAAACTCCGGAGAAACCGCTGAATCTCAACAGTCACAAAGCGATGATGAGGATTCCGACGACGCTGATACCGATGACACAGACAGTGCTGATAATTCTTCTGATGACTCTGATGGGGAGAAAGAAGATACTGGCATCTACGCAGATGGTGAATATGCGATTACTGGGCAGTATGGTCCGGTTGGCGAAGACACTATCGATGTGTATTTAACGTTGGAAGATGGGGTGATTGCTGACGTAGATATTGTTGGACACCCGTTTACCACCATTTCCAAGAATCATCAGGATGCTTTTGCTGAAGCTATTGGCGATGTAGTGGTCGGCAAGGAGCTCAAAGGGTTAATCGTAGACACGGTTGCTGGTGCCAGCTGGACAACAGATGCATTCAATGCTGCACTTGATGTAGCTCGCGAAGAAGCGTCCATCGAAGAATAGCGAATACGCATTGTGCTACGTATTGTAGGTATGTGCTGCGCATTGTGATACGGGTACTACGCATTGCGCATATATGTGCTGTGTATTGTGCTACTACGCATCATGTTGCGTATTGCGCATACGCATTGTACGCATTATGTTACGTATTGCGTCCTAGGGAGCTGCCGTTTACTATCTGCTGCGTGAGAACGCACCAAATACACGTGTTAATGCGGCTCTGTCACACACAAAATCGTGAAGAGTCGTTAATGCGGTACGCCTTCTGATAGCGTAAGGGGGCTGAGAGGGGCCGTGTGGCTGAGGGAAGGAAGCGTATAGTGACGGACACAGCCAGCGCAACGCAAGACACGACTGGTGTAATTAACACAACTACCGGTGTAACAAGCACAATTACTGATGCATCTAATACTGCTGATGTAACTGCTACAACTGCTAACGCATCTGACACATCTGATGCCTCTGACGTATCTGACGCTAATACCAACACGAGTTTTTCTGATATCAACGATCGTCGCCTGCCGCTTATCGCGCGTATTTATGGTGTACTTGTTCTGCTTAGCGCTGCTGCAACACTCACTGAGCTGGGACTTATCGCTTTCCGTGGTATTTGTGATGCTCTGCTTGGTCTTGTTCAGATTGACGTTCTTGATCTGACTTTTTTGCTCAGCTGTGCACAGGTGGCATTGGGTATTGTCACCTCAACATGCATGATTATTTTCGGTATTCTACTGCTCTGCAATCGGCGTACATATGCTGCACGGTGGGCATATGTGCTAATCCCAATGACACTTGCTGAAGGTATGCTGTCGTTGGCGCTGGTTGGTGTGGGGTTGAACCTTGTTACTGCGGCAGTTCAGCTGATTATTTTGGTCACACTGTCAATTGTTTTAGACCCTGCTCTGTTGGACGAACGTCGTCAGAGTTATGTGCAATGGCGTGACAAGGAATATGACCTTTATCAAAAGGCGCGTGCTAACGGCATGTTGGGGCGTGACCCGAGTGGCAAAGGCTTTATCGACCTCGAATTCTTTAATATTTTCTGGCTGTTCATGGTGGGCAGCGTTGGTGGCTTAGTGTTGGAGACGGTCACCCATTGGATTTCTTACGGCGAATTGCAAGATCGTGCTGGTTTATTATGGGGACCGTTCTCACCAATTTACGGATGTGGTGTAGTGGTGGTAACCGCATTTCTGAACCGTTTATGGCAAGCACATCCAATGCTTATTTTCTGTGCAAGTGCCATGATCGGTGGTGCATTTGAATATTTTGTCAGCTGGTTTATGGAGATAGCGTTCGGTATTACTGCATGGGATTACAGCGGACAGTGGCTGTCTATTGACGGTCGTACTTCTGGAAAATACATGTTCTACTGGGGATTCCTCGGTGTGATATGGATTAAAGTTTTGTTGCCGCGCATTTTGTGGCTGATTAATTTAATTCCGTGGAAGGTACGTTATTCACTGACAACTGTTGCGTTTGTTTTTATGGTGGTTGACGTGCTGATGACGCTTATGGCACTTGATTGTTGGTATGGTCGCGTCGCTGGGGAAATACCGGATTCTCCGGTAACAATGTTTTTCTCCGAGCAATTTGGTGATTCATATATGCAATCTCGCTTCCAGACCATGAGTATTGACCCCTCCAGCTCTGGTCGATTGTAGATTGTTGTATTTTGGCGCACTCTTACCGATGTGATAGATATGTCGGCTCAGTCGATCATTGTGTTAATGAATATTGTCTCAAGGGGTATTCGTGATCATTTTTTTACCACGAATACCCCTTTAAAAACTAGGCTCTGTTAACCCAGCGTGGATATAGATCTGTTTTATGGCGTTTTATCGTGCGGCGTATATGCTTATTAAGCCAGTGTGGATATAGACTCTGCGAAATTGGAATTAGGGTGATAAAAGTATTTCATGCATTGTCACTTGTTACCTGGCTTTAATTATCCGTTGACATCCAGTCTCTTGCATAAATTCGTGTCCACGCTGGGTTAACAGAGCCAAAAGCTAAAATAATGCGCAGAACAAAGTGTTGTAGAAAAGTCATCATCGAAAAAGCATAGGAAGGGCCCCATCGTGAAGCTTTTTGCCCTATGAGCCCAAAATATTCTTGAAGATTTCAAAATCATACGTCATACGTCGCTGTGACCGATTTGATATGAAATCTCGCAAATCGTTGAGAGGTGAACAGAAGTACTATCTGTCCGACTTGAGTTTCTACTTTGCGATGAACACTGATAATCGTATTAACTATGGGTCAGTTTTGGAGAACGTTGTCTACAACTATGCGTTGAGCAAAGGGTATGAGGTGAGTGTTGGTTGTATAGGCAAACGGGAATGTGATTTGTTATGCGCTCGCCAGGTATGGAGTACGCTTATGTGCAGGTTGCGCGCTTACCATTATGGATAGTAAGAAAACTGAGGATCGTGAATACCGGCCACTTGAGCAGATAAGAGATAACTATCCGAAGTATGTTATTACACGCAGTGATCTCATTTAGCATCGTAATGGTATTAAACATGTGAACGCTTTGGACTTTATGGCTGAGGGGAGATGTTCTAATTACTGATTTCAGAACTACTGTGTGTACTGCAATTTCTGGTATCAGTTCATAAAGCGGTGTGTTGTTGGAAGTGCATGTCCATCAC
Organism: uncultured Bifidobacterium sp.; assembly: GCA_964417995.1. Lineage (GTDB taxonomy): Bacteria > Actinomycetota > Actinomycetes > Actinomycetales > Bifidobacteriaceae > Bifidobacterium. The sequence goes on along the minus strand of CAYQJZ010000018.1, from coordinate 7,795 downwards.
GTGCACAGTGCTGTGGTGTGTGCATGGTGAGCATCTTATAATGTCGGCAGGTATCACTAATCAGCCAAAGTCGGCTAGGCGAAGGGAGTTCCGATGGCCAATGCAATCGTGCTTATTGATGTAGAAAGCGGCAAAGTCAACGAGGTTGCACAGGCTGTGGCTGAGATTCGCGGTGTGCGCGAGGTGTATTCGGTGGCCGGCGACATTGATATGGTGGCCGTTGTCAACGCTGTCGATCACGACGAATTGACTGACATTATTCCCGCTGGTATTGCCAAAGTAGCGGGTGTGACTCGTACGCGCACACTGATGGCATTCAAGACGTTCAGCGGCACAGATATGGCTGCTGCCTACGATCTTGGTCTTGATTAATAGGTCTGCGTAGGTTGCTGTGGCTCTTGCAGTTCTCAATTATTATCTAGCATTCAGTAATCGTTTTTTAATTTCGCTTTGTTAGACCACTGTCGGTATATGGTCGCATATTATGATGGGAAAGATAAAAGGGTTTTTCCGGTTTGTGTGTGTGGGCCGTGAGATATTATTCTTAATTTCTTTCACAACCAACCATGGTGTCTCACGACCTCATCACGCACGCAAAAAAGGAAGAGCCGTTTTGATAGGTATTTTGTTACTTCAGTAGGTACTTTATCGGAGAAACCGGCTGACAAGATCGGCGGAATATTGCGGATCTTCTTAATGCGACTTGAAAATAAGGTACCTACTGAAGTAGCAAAGTACCTACTGAAGGGAGTATCTGCGGCTATCAAAATCGGCAGCGCTCAAAAACCCCTCCATTCGGCACACCACTTCACTCGGGCATACAGCTTCACTCTGCATACAGCGTGGGCGCATCGACCAGCCGAACCGTATCATCATTCTGTGCCTGCGTAACCAACGCATCCTCAAATCCAGAAGCGGAGAAGAGATAATACCGGCAGTCAGCGTCGTGGAACGCTGACGATTTACCGCGCAAAGCCGCAAGAACGTGGGAGTCGACCGGACTGTTGTGGAACTTGCACTCGCCGAGTATCAGCGAGCTGGATGTTTTGTCTGCTGCCACAACGTCAATTTCATCGGTTTTGTTCCACCATCGACCAATGCTGGAAGCGCGGAATGGCAGCTGCCTGCGTATGTTTTGCTCCTGCATCCAGTCGGTGCAGATCCGCTCAAACGGTGTGGCGGCGAAGTCGTTGAGTTGCGGCGATACGTCGTACTGGAATACGCCGTCGATATCGCCAGATTCCAGTGCCGAAAGGTTCGGGAAAACGAACGAATACCAGAAGCGGAAGAAGTTGTCGCTGATTCGGTACAGGCCGCGCATTCCTTTTGTATGTTCCACAAGGCCGGAACCAACCGGAAATTCGCGCTCCACAATGCCGACCTGCAGCAGATTGGCTATGTAGGTGGAGGCTTTCTGTGCTGTCAGCATGGTTTTTGACGCAATGTCGTTTAGTTGCGTGGCGCCGAGTGCGATTGCCTGGATGATGCTGTTGTATGTGGCGGTTTCCCTGAACTCCTGGCGCATCAGGAATTCCGTTTCGCTGTAAAGTGGCGTGCCGCGCCTGAGAATCCGACGTTTGACGTTGGTGTCAAAGTTGTCGCTCGGGTCGAACTGTGCGAGGTAGTGGGGGATTCCACCCAACGTGGCGTATGTGAGTATCTGGTCGCGCGGCGAGTAGCTCGGCAGAAATTGTGCGGCATCACGGTACGGCATTGGCTGCATTCGCAAGATGCCGGTTGCACGGCCATACAGCGGGGCTTTTTCGGAGAGCACTTCTTTTTCTATAAAGCTCATCGCACTGCCGCATAGCACGATCATGACGTTGCTGTGTCTCAAAGTATGATCCCACAGATTCTGTAGAACGGACGGTAGAGAGTGGTCGGAAGCTACAAGGTATGGGAATTCGTCGATGATGATCAAGCGACGCTTGGTGCCGTCTGACCAGCGGTCGTCACGTTTGGCGGGGAGATTGACGACGTCGTTCAACGCGCTGATCCAGTCGGGGTATTGCGTAAGGTAGCGCGATGCCGGGGCGCCTGCGGCGAACATGAGCCGAGAGAAAGCGGCCAGCTGCTCCTGCGTGGTGGCGGATTGCGCAGCAAAAAAGATGTGCGGTTTGTTGCGGGCAAACTCGATCAGTGTTTCCGTTTTGCCGACGCGACGCCTGCCGTAGAGAACGACAAGTTGTGCGTTAGGAGAGGCATAACAAGATTCAAGGAAGTTGAGTTCGTCGCGTCGACCGATGAATGACATAGAAAAAGTATCGTTTGTCAAATTACGATTTGTCAAATCATGATTTGACAAATTACACTTTGACAGGTGCGTCTTAGTTCGGTTGCTGACCAAACCAATTAACTCGTATAGGTAGGTTGTTTAAGTCGCTTAAGGCATTAAGTTGCTTAAGGTATATGACATGGATTCCTCGGTGAAGGATGAGGCGAGGATGCCACAGAAACTGTTACAACAAACTATTGCATAAGAAACCGTTGCAAACAGCACCTACTTCATCCACTTATCTCCGCGCACACGCAGCCCATTGAAAAGTGCACGAACACCAATAAACACCACATTGATTGCCGTCCACAACACAATCATGCGCACAGTGTCGCTGGAATATAACATGCCATCTGCGGCATTAAGCACTGCTAGCGTAGGTAGATAAATTGCTGCTGTAGCAGTACATGCAACAGCCAGGTACCGGTAGTCGCCAGCACCGATCAGAATGCCGTCAATTGCCCACATCCATCCGCTCAATGGCAGGAACAAACTCAGAACAATCATGCCTGCAATAAACAGTTTTTGCACGGCAACAGTAGGGGAGAACAAGGGGGCTGCAATAAAGCCGATCACAATCAAAAAGACGCCAATAACTATGCCACCAAGCAGTCCAAAACGTGCCGATGCTGAGGTCATTTGGCGGGCACGGTCGCGCCTACCAGCGCCTAATTCGGTAGCGACAAGAGCCTGTCCGGCTATACCGATTGCATCCAACATATTGATGACAAAATTCCAGCAAGAATTAACTGACTGGTAAGCGGCGAGTACTTGTGTGCCCATTGAGGTTGCCAACACCACAGTTGCTACCATCGACACACGCAGTGCCAGCGTGCGGACAAACAACACAGAACCATCGCCTGCGCTATGCAGAATGCCAGACAAACGCGGCCGCCAGCTCGCACCGTCAGCGCGAGCCCACAGCAGTGCAGGCACTACCAGAAAAATTCCCATAAACCATTGGGCAATAAACGTTGCCACACCTGAACCGGCAATACCCCAGCCGAAGCCCACAATAAACAATACGTCGAGAACTGTGTTTATTACAGCTCCGCCAACAGCTGCAATCAGCGTAAGACGTACCTTTTTGAGCCCTCGGAATATACCGTTTGCTGCGTAAACGAGCAGCATTCCAGGCAATCCAAAGATTGCGGCTCGTAAATAGGCAACTGCATTGTCAAGTACAGCATCGCGTGCGCCCATCGCCCAACACAATGGTTCTGCCGCAGCGAAAATTGCCAGTGATGCGACAATACCAATGCCTAGAGCAAGCCACAGTCCATCAATACCTGCCTCAAGACCTTCACGACGGTGGCCAGCACCAATCAAATGGCCGACTTGACTGGTGGTGCTGTAAGCCAGAAAAATGCACAGACCGGCTGTAGTGAGCAGAATTGTTGACCCTACAGACAGTCCAGCAAGAGCCTCGTCGCCGATGTGCCCGACGATGGTTGTGTCGATAAGTACAAAAGCAGGTTCAGCAATAAGCTGGCCGAATGTGGGTACAGCAAGTGTAAGAATCTGGCGGTTGATGCCAACGGATGTGGTCGGAGTAGCGTTAGTTGTAGGAGTACTGGTTGCGGCAGCGTCAGTATTTATGGAATTGGCAGTTGTGAGAGTGTTGGACGTTGCATTAGTGTCAATATCTACGGCAGTGTTAGCAGAATTAGAATTGCTGAACTTATCGGTGTTACCGATAGTGCAATTGTCAACAGAAACAGTGTCGGTGTAAGTATGACTGGTGCTGGTGCTGGTGCTGATGCTGGCGTCGCGCTGGCTATTCTGTGACGTGCATTCACTCATGCTGACTCTCCTTCGGCTACTGCAACGCTGTGAAATACTGCTTTTAACAGCATTCGGCAACATCCGACATGCATGTTATGCGATAGCAAGGGCATT
>CAYQJZ010000018.1:1818-3521 GCA_964417995.1 uncultured Bifidobacterium sp. | reverse complement strand
TTTTAACAGCATTCGGCAACATCCGACATGCATGTTATGCGATAGCAAGGGCATTTGGGCGCTGAAGAACGGGTATCAGAAGATTGACGTGAGAAAGATCGATGCCGAAAGGTTTGCGATGGAAGGTCGGGCATTAATTGACAATGAGCAGCTGATATCGGAAGCTCGTACTAGCTGATACCAGGAAAACTGGAAGATCTGGAAACTGACAATGGTTGTCAGCAGGAAACCGGCAAAGACAACTGACACCAGAGCCTTTGTATTGCCAGTTCAGCAACACCTGGTAATACAGGACGGCTTGTGTCAGGTTGCAGATCAGATTACATGCTGACCTACGTATTTAACTGTACAAAGTGATTGATATTCACGCCCTAACACATACCTTGCGATTTACGCAAATCAGGATATAAGCGTTCACAGTGTTATCCCCAAGTTGTGCACACACTTATCCCCACAAAGTGGATAACTTTATTCAGTATCCACAGAGACATACCTATAAAGTGGATAACTGGAATTCTTTATCCACACCGTATTAATTCGTGCGTGTCGCGTGTGGAGCAAGCGTCAGCGGTGCTCACTGGTTTCCACTCATATTGTTATTCCCGCACATTAAGCAATAACTGGAGCTGTAGTGGGAATGCCCGCCGCCTACGGTGTTATTGAGCCTTGTGATACTGCTTGGCATACGGGTAAGGGAACGCTTGCCGCCTACGATGTTATTCCTGTGTGTTAGGCAATAACTAAACCACAACTTTGTCTTGATGAGCCGAAAATAGCAGCGTATCTCGTAAGAGTTTTTTTATTCGTTACGCGCCGACTGCTGCGCGCTGCTCAATAAAGTCAGCTCCGGCAAGTGCGCGTGCTGTTACATCTGCGGCAACAGAGGGCTGAACATCGAATTTAGTGAATACCTGTACTTGGCCGCTGATGCCGTAGGGGGTGAATCCTGTGAATTTGACGGTGGTTGGAGCGTTTTGGCGCATGCCGTCTGTTGCTTTGTTTACTGTCTTGATTACCTGTTTCTCTACTTGAGCGAGATTACTGCCTGCTGCAACGGTAAATTCCACGGTTACGCACCCCTCGGACGCGGGGGTGAGGCGCTCAAGTGACGAGGTGTTGAGCACTGAATTGGGGATCACCATCTCATTGCCGCCGCGCTCAAGAATAACGGTTTGTCTCCACGTAATGTCTTTAACAACACCTGTGGTGCCGCTGATGCGCACCATATCGCCTGGTTGGATCACTTTGCCAAGCATTAGTTCAAATCCACTGATGACGTTGGAGATCGTGTCTTGCAAGCCAAGGGAGACAGCGATACCGCCGACTCCTAGAGCAGTAATCAGCGAGGTGGGGGTGATACCGAAAATCGGTTGCAGAATGGTGGTGAGTGCTACAAACCAGATGAGCACACGCATAATATTGATGAATATTGATGCGTTCGGAACGCCAGCCTTGCCGAGTGCTGTGATGATCACACGCCGCAATATCTTGGTAATAATGATGGCGCCTATAAGCACAACAGCAACGAGAATAATATTCTCAATATTGTTTTCTATCCATGTTAATGCTGTACTCATGCCACCCCTGTCGTCAGTTTATTCCGTTAACCATCCTAGCGGGAGGTAGGGGTGCTAAGTGCGCGTGTTTATTATTGTGCGGATGCTGTTTGTGTGCTGCTGTTTTTCCCGAGATTGCGTAGATTG
>CAYQJZ010000018.1:0-1718 GCA_964417995.1 uncultured Bifidobacterium sp. | reverse complement strand
CGATTGACGTGCTCGCATTCATCGGGGGAGTCGAGCATTTGTGTCATATGCTTGCGCCAGCGTTTTCTGATCTTATCGTGCTGCTCGTTATTATCATCACTGTCATCGTTATTGATGGATTCGGTGAGCCGGGTGAACGAAGTTTTTTCTACTTCGCGCAAAATAGCGGAATCAGCGAGCTCGCTGAGGCTGCTGAAATGGTAGTAGAACGAGTTTCGGTTAACGTGCGCTTCTCTTACGACGTCGGTAACCGTTATTTTGTGATATTCACGTTCGTTGAGCAGTTCCCAAAATGCATTTTCCAGACGTTCTTTGGCTGGCAGAATCTCTGAATCGCGACGCGGGCGAGGCATATTACGATGTCTCCTTTCCGGGTGTTGCGTGTAACTCCGAACGGGTGACAACGGTGCTGTTAAACACTCCGTCGGTGTGGACGCATTATATCGTTGCATGCTGCGACTTCTATATTAGGCACTCTGTCTAATATAGAAGGTATTTCCTCTCAGATTTTTGATCTCTTGGGAGAAGAACAGCGCAGTGCATTGCATAGAATTATGGCAGATAGGGGAGTATTGCACAATAAAAATTGGAAGAGTTGAAAACTGAGAAAGATACAGCAGCGTCGGGGTGCCTTCGGCTGATGCATAGGCGCCGCAGTAGACGTGCCAAATCGTGTAACCGCATGTATCTATGTGCAATTGTGGTTTAGACAAAGAATTGTGGGTTCATTCCGACATCACGTATTTTCTATGAATCCTTTTCGGAACGCAGCGGGACGCCAATGGACAGCGAGACACGAATCAGCAACGTAGCTGCTTCTAACAAGTGTTTGCGATCTTCGTCAGACAATCCCGCAAATGTGCCGATCATTGCGCGAATTGACTTCGGGCCGGCATCCATTAAGCCAAGCAGACCTTTTTGTTCACTGGCCTCCAGTACGCTAAACAGTGCGTCAACAGCACGTTCACGCTGATCAACACTCATCCCAGCTAACCATTCATTCAACGATTTGTTGAAATACCGCGAGCTTGCCGACACATCAGGAACCTCAACAAATGCGTCTGCGCACACTTGCCACGAGAACGCGTCATGCTGCATCATTCCACGCTCGTTGGAACGCACTACACGGCATGGCTCCGGCGTTTCAAGAATCATGCCAACAATTGAGGTTTCCGGTACGATTTTTACGATCTTATTCACAACGGCGTTATATTCTGCACTGTTCACTACGTTGTCGGGAAATCCGGGGCCGTCCAGTGAGTACACAGTGCGGATGCGTTCACGCACGTCGTCATCCACATTCATTGCCGCGTATACAGCCAGATTTCCGCCTTTAGAGTGGCCGAGCAGAATCAAATCACCTTCCCACAGTCGGGCGACATGCGCAACGTAGTCGGCAGCAGATTGTTGCGCTGGCACCGGATATTGAAAGGCCATGGCAAAGTCTTCTTTCCACCCCACAAATGAAGCGTCAGTGCCACGGAAGGCTATAGCAAGCGTTCCATCAGGAAGCATCATTGTTATCGCTGCGAACTGTGTCTGATCTTTCTCACTGAATCGCTCTTCAACACCTCCGACACGAATTGACGCAAAACGTGGATTACTGGCCATACGTGTGAACAATGTTTCTGTAGTTTTTGGGTCTGTAAGGCCGGTAAATCCCGACTCGTGTGAAAAGTCGTTGGGGGTGAGCATGGCACAGATGTCAGCAAGAGTGG